>NZ_JXIS01000116.1:0-69290 GCF_000836715.1 Bacillus sp. L_1B0_5
AGTAAAGGTTATAAATTTTGTTCATAAGGATACTTGAAGAAAAAGTGATATTCTTCATACCTTGATGAGAAGGATATTTGAATTGAAAAATGTAATAAAAGAACCCGTTTGTTATAAACGGATTCTTCTCACAAGATTTGCAAGAAATTCAAGGTAACTAGACCGGAGCACTTATTGAATTTCTTGTGATAATACTGTATGCAAAGGAATCAATAAGGTTAAAAAAATTTAAACAAAATCCTTATTTGCTAATAAATAAAAAGAGCGCACTTTTATATGCACTCTTAGTAAGATAGGCGAATGTCTCATGAAATGCAAATCTAAAAAGTTGTAATCAGATTTTCACGAGTGAATTTTTAATATTGTATGCTTTTCTTGGAGTTATGGAGGCTGTCATTAAAGGAAAGAGACAAGTTGGATTAGATGAAATTGGTATACATACATGAAGAAAGACGTACGGGTATCTTATGTACATGCAAACAAAAAACATAGCATTATTCAATCACTCGTGAGAGAAGGTCACCTTACGTTATATAGGTGTAAACCAAGATGCAATGGATAAAGCGATGACTAGGTTTAAAATCTAATCATTGCTTATTTCGTTTTAAATTTAGGAGTATCGTCAGCATTAAAAAAACGCTATGGGCATGCAAGATTTTATGCAGTTTTTCGGCTAACCCAGTAACAAACGAGAAACCTAAGCTGTGTCAGAATAGAAATGTTTAAAAAACGCATAGATTGATAAAAGGGAAAGGCTAGTCCCTTATGAGAATAAGGAATAATAACATTTCCATTACTATTTTCTTCTATATTTATATATAATTAATCTATATTTTATATATAAATAGGAGGGAATTTATGACTACAAATAAGGACTACATTCGTTATATTCGGGGAAAAGTAGGGCACGATTTAATAATTCTTAATTTTGCTGGAGGTATTGTTTATAACGAACGAAATGAAATTCTTTTACAAAAACGGGGAGATAGAAATGAGTGGGGTCTACCAGGTGGTGCTATGGAACTTGGGGAATCTCTTGAAGAAACCGCTAAACGAGAAATATTTGAGGAGACAGGATTAAATGTTGAGGTTGAACATCTTATAGGTGTCTACTCTAAATATTCTGGTGAGTTTCCGAACGGAGATAAAGCTCAGACTATCACTCATTGTTTTCAATGTAAGCCAATTAGCGGAGAACTTACCGTAGATGGTATTGAGACTTTGGATTTAAAATATTTTCCAATAGACCAAATACCAAAATTATTCACAAAACTACACGAAGATGCCTTAGAAGATTGGCTTTCCAAAAGAAAAGGTGTATTTAGATAAAACACTTTCAAATTAATTATCCATAATCTTTAACTAACGGGCGCTTTAATTGAGTAAGAAAATAAAAACTTTTAACTGCCGCTAAAGATAATTATGTTAATGATCTAGTGATGGCGGTTCTGGTAAGGACAAGAAGAGGAACGTATAAAAATAGAGTTGTAGAAATAGAAAGGGTGGATTCCTTGAGAGAGAGTAAGGGTCCACCTATTTTTTGCTATCGATAATGAGACGTATGTAAACTTCAGATGAATATGTTATACAATAGATTTAAAAAGAGATGGGGAGAACAATGTGTATAAACTATCCATTTAAACCAAAATCAAATTACTATTTAGTACCAGGACAATTTTGGACTATCCCTTTAGATAACAGGAAATTTGCATGTGGTAGAGTAATTGAAACAGCCCCAAATAATAGAAGGGGATTTTAATTTTTATGATATTTAAAATTTGCTTTTAGATAATGCTTTAAGTTAAGTCTTTACAATTAAGCCCATTAAACGAAAGCCTTTAAATATAGAGCGTACAACTTTCATGAAGATGCCCCCTAAAAGAAATATTAAGTATGTATTATTTCTTTTCTTTAACTTCGTATTTAGCTTCAATAAAATTTAATAATTTACCTTTTGGATCATCATTTTCTTATATTCCCTTATCGTATTGTATAATTGATTACGAGTTACTCTTTCTATTTTGATGTTCCTCTACTTTCTTATCATATACCTTAGAGAAATCATCCTTGTTTTCTTTAGCTAATTGGTAAACTGCTTCTTTCCACTGTTCTCTATCCATGCCTAACAGGTGGGGGAAACTATTCGCAATAACTACACTAACTTCTTTTACATCTTTACCTTTTGCTTCTAATATTGGTTTTGTACCTTTTCTTGCATCCTCTACCCCTTCTAAGATGAGTTTATGCGTGTCTTTATACTTATCAGGTACTTTTACGTTCTCCATTCGGTCTAAAGCTTCATCCAAAATACTTACTGTTTTGAATACCTCTTTATACTTTTCATCACCTTTTTGTGCATAACCTAAACCTATTATTATGTCATCCTTATTAAAGTTAAACTCTAGTAATTGCTCATAAATATAGCTTGGATACTGTGTCTCAGATATTGTAGTTTTTAACATTGCTTTACTAGTTTCTTCAGTCTTAGGAGTAGAATTTTTATCTCCTAGCCCACAACCGAACAATAATAGAACTGGTACTGTTAATGCTATGAGTTTCGTGGTTTTCATTATGTATTCCCCTTTCGGAAAGAATTGTAATTAATTAACATATTGTACCATGACATAAATTATGAATATTAGATATACATATTTCCTATCTTTACCGTGGAATTCATTTATTGTATTAATTAAGAATATGATACACATGCTTGAAAATGAAAATAAATTTATAGCTCGTGAACTGAACAAATACAAAGAAAAAGAAATATTTATATTTTCATCACCCTGTACCATCCATTTTGTCTAAAATATGGGTAGTCAAACCCACACATTAGTACACAATTGGGAACATAATCAGTATATTAAGAAAGAATGTGGGAATTATCTAAACAAACTTGCTAACACCTATAAGAAATAGACATAAATTATCGCTGATATGTCATCTTTAATAATAGCCATAAACAATTAGAACACACTAATACCAAGGAATCATAAAAACATTCTTAATATACATGATACTAGTATAAACTCTATATTTCTTTTAATAATTTAAGGTTATATCTTTTCTTCATTAGCCGCTTTTAACCACGCTTCGTAGAATTCTGTAACTGATGCATATCGTTCTGCTCGATTGTTATTTACAGCACGATACGCTACCTCATATAATTCCTTACTTGCTTCCCATTTTATAAAGGAACGATCTTTTTCACCGCCTAAAAGTGAGAACGCCATTGCTCCCATATTAAATACATTTGTTCTTTCATCAATTATAGCGTTTAGTTCAAATTCCTCTGGTGACATAAAACGGGAGGAACCCCAAAGCCGACCCATTTTATTTATGTAAGGTTTCTTACTGTATAAATCTATATCACAAATTTTTGTCTCGTTTGTATTGAAATTATATAAAATACTACCGTCATAAAAATCTATCGCTACATAGTTTTTCTTTTCTACATAAGTATGGAAAGAAAAAATGGAATGTAAGGAATGAATTCGTTCTATAGCAGATAAATGTCTAAATTTATAAAATGGAGAGTTTGGATTTTTATATTTTTCAGGAGGTGGGAAACGCCAATGCGAATGAAGACATTCACCATCAAACCAATCGAAAATTAATACATATCCAGATTGAACTGGCAAATGATCAATTAGTCCTATGAGCGAGTCATGCTTTAATTCTTCATAGATAGTAACTGAATTTTTTAGCCTTTCAATAGCATCACCCGATGTTCCTTCATATGCAATTGTTTGTGCTCCTGCGTATTTAATAAATTTCTTATGACCATCTTTTTCTATACCAAAACTTATATTACCTGAATCTTGTTGGTCAAAAACTGCAAATACGGTCCCTAATTTAATAAGCCAATCAAAATTATGATATTCTTTTAATTGGAATGTTACGTTATTTAACTGAATTTCCACGGAATTATCTTTCATAGATTACCTCACATTTCATATAATTAAGTTGTACATTCCACTATTCGACATATTTTATGGAAATCCTATGTTAATAATATAAAATTTTATAAATATAATGATAAACACTTATAAAGAGGTGAATACAATGAATCAACAAATTGTTATTAAAGCATATCAAAAAGACTGGGTTGAAGAGTATATAAAAGAAAAAGAGAAATTCTGTTCCTTGTTAGGACAAGAAATAATTGCTGTTGAACATATAGGAAGCACTGCAGTAGCAGGATTAGGAGCTAAACCTCTTATTGATATGATGATTGGCGTAACAGACTTGCAAATAACTGAAAACTGGATTGAAATTCTATCGGAAATTGGATATGAGTTTGTTCCAAAAGAAGCTACGAATTGGCGTTTTTTTAGAAAGGGAAAATGGAGAGCGGGTACTCATCATTTGCATGTTTATATTTATAATAGTTACGAGTGGAGAAACAATATTTTATTTCGTGACTTTCTAATAAGCCATGAATGGGCACGTAAAGAATATAGAGAATTAAAAGAGATGCTTGCTATTACATATGCTTTTGATCGTGTTTCATATACAAAGGCGAAAGCGCCGTTTATTCAAAATATAATAAAGTTAGCTAAAAAAAATCAATAGTAATTGATATTGAAATTCTCATTTTATTTTAATCTTTTTCTCATGTTCTTTTCTTTTTTATTTGATAGACTGCTTGTTACAAAGCCTTTAGTTAGTAAGGGGATTAAATAAAATGGAGAAGATATTAAGAAATAAATATTTGCATGTGTGTGTTAAAATTATAGGCATTACTATTATTATTTGTAGTGTAGAATTGCTATTTATTAATGTTATGTACGGCAATGCACTGAATGTAAAAGGATTAAATAAAAAATTAGGCTCTTTTGGTGAATATGGGGCGATTATCGCTGCTTCACTATGGTTTTTACGGCATATATGGTTGTTTTTAAAGAATAAAAATATACAAGGATTTAAAAAAGTTAAAGAAATATATCTATTCGCCAAAAAGTTTCATGTATTAATTGGTTACGCTGTAATAGCTGTTACGATTACTCACGGTGTTTATTTTTTAATAAAAGGGAGTCGTCATATTTTACTCATATACAGTGGTATATTTTCTCTATTAGCTATAATTGTACTAGGGATTGTTGGGTTTTATTTACAGCGAATAAATAATAAAGAAAAATTTGTGATGTATAAAAAAGTGCATCAAATCATTGTAATTATTTTTGGAATAGGATTATTTATTCATTTAATCGTCTAGGAGGAACTACTGTTGCAACACATTTTAATTATTGAGGATGAGGAAAGTTTAGCAGATTTTTTAGAATTAGAACTAAAATATGAAGGGTATCAAGTAGATATACAACTTGATGGGAGAAAAGGATTAAGCGCAGCACTTGAAAAGAATTACGATCTCATATTGCTGGATTTAATGCTGCCTGGATTAAATGGACTAGAGGTATGTCGTCGACTAAGAGCTACTAAAAATACACCTATTATTATGCTGACTGCTCGTGATAGTATTATGGACCGTGTGACAGGTTTAGATAGTGGAGCTGATGATTATCTTCCGAAACCATTTGCAATTGAAGAACTGTTAGCACGTATGAGAGTGATATTTAGACGAGAAGAACATAATGAAAACAAGCAGGTTTCATTTCTTACATTCAAAGATTTGCAACTTCAGATTGAATCTCGAACTATAACTAAAGGAAATGAAGAAATTGAACTTACAAATAAAGAATTCGAGTTATTGCTTATGTTTATGAAAAATATTAATCGCGTACTTACTCGTGATATTTTATTGGACCAAGTATGGGGATATGGTGCAATTGTTGAGACAAATATCGTTGATGTATATGTTCGTTATTTGCGAAACAAGTTACATAGTGTAGATAAGGAGGAGTATATCCAAACAGTCCGTGGTGCGGGATATATAATGAAATGATAAAAAATATTGTGTTTCGAATTCGAAATCTACCTATAAAGTGGAAACTAATACTTTGGTCCACTACACTAGTATTTATTTTATTCATTTTATATAGTGCATTACAGTTTATTGTAATTAATAAGTGGACTATAGATTATGAACAGAAACAAATAAATAGGCAAGTGACGGAAATAGCGGCATATTTCCAAGATAAAAATGATACCCTTTCGAGTAAAACATTTGAAAATAGTAAAGAGTTTCTAAACAATATGATTGATAAGCATCAAATGATTCGTATTATTGACATGAATGGGGAGCCGATTATTACTGTTTCACGAGATTTTAATGAAACGTGGATAAAACCGAAGCAGGTTATAAAAGATGAGTCATTTATAAAAAGGCATTTAGAAGATCGAATATTAGTTAAGCGCATACCAATAAAAACGAAAGACTTTACTGGCACTATTGAACTTACGAAAAACCTAGAGATATTTGATCATTTATTAAAAATTATTTTAGTGGTAATGGTTATTGCTGGAATATTCGGATTGATATTTAGTTTTTTAGGCGGGATACTTATAACGAAGAAACTATTATCAAGTGTCCAAAGTATAACAGATACGATGAAACGTATTAAGAAAAATGGACTAAATGAACGAGTTCCAGTACGAGAAAATAACGATGAGCTTGCAAAATTAGCACTTCTTTTTAACGAGATGATGGATGAAGTAGAAACTTCTTTTACACAACAGAAACAGTTTGTTGAAGACGCATCTCATGAATTAAGAACACCGTTAACAATTATTCATGGGCACTTAGCGATGTTAAATCGATGGGGGAAAAGTGATCCAGCAGTATTAGATAAATCTCTTCAATCTAGTTTAAAGGAAGTAGATCGTTTAAATAAATTAGTTTCAGAATTGCTAGAACTATCAAGAGCTGAATCTGAACAATTGCATCCAATAGCAGCTGAGCCAGTCCATGTAAATAGCGTATTAAAACATGTTACACAAAACTTTGTAGTACTTCAAAGTGATTTTCAATTTGATATGAAATTTGGGGATGATGCAGCTTATGTGTCAATGCCATCATCTTACTTAGAACAAATTATTATTATCATAATGGATAATGCAGTTAAGTATACAAAAGAGATTAATAAATATATTTGCATAGAATCTAGTTTACAATCAGGGAAAGTTAAAATTTGTGTAATAGATCATGGAGCGGGAATACCTGAATCCGATTTACCATTTGTTCTTAATCGGTTTTACCGAGTTGACAAAGCGAGAAGTCGAAAACAAGGTGGTAACGGGCTAGGCTTGTCTATTGCCAAACGACTTGTAGAAAAATATAACGGAGCTATTCAAATAGAGAGTAAAGAAAATGAAGGAACAATCGTTACGATTACATTACCTTGTATAATAAAATAAGCAATCAAAGAAGGGATGCTTTTTGCATTCCTTCTTTTTTTACGATCAAATCATTTTGTTTATTTCGAAATTTCTAGTACATTAAAATTATTAAGGGGGAATAATAATGAAAGCTATCGTACATCAATATAAAACTGGATTTGACGGTGTAGAATATAAAATATCACCTGGGAGAACACTTAATGATGGGGAAGTTAAAGTGAAATTAAAATCAGCAGGTTTAAATCATCGGGATTTATTTATTATGAATAATAGAAAAGAAATGCGATTACCTTTAATCTTAGGATCAGATGGTGCAGGTATTGTTACGGAAATTGGAAATGGTGTTTCTGATAACATACTACATACAGAAGTTATTATTAATCCTAGTATTGGATGGGAACATGCTACTGAAGTACCGGAGTTACCGGAAGTGCTAGGTGGACCAAAAGATGGAACGTTTGCTGAATATGTAATTGTACCAGCTGAAAATGTAGTAGAAAAGCCGTCATATCTTACTTGGGAAGAATCAGGTGTTTTATCTTTATCCGCATTAACTGCATATAGAGCGCTTTTTACAAAAGGTAGATTGAAGTGCGGCGAACACGTTTTAATTCCGGGAATAGGCGGTGGTGTTGCTACTTTTTCCATGTTATTCGCGAAAGCAATCGGCGCAAAAGTGAGTGTTACTTCAAGGGTAGAGAATAAAATGGAACTTGCTGAAAAATATGGTGCAGATATTTCGTTTCATAGTGCCGGAAATTGGGGAGAGAGCTTACAAGGTGAAAAAGTAGATTTAATAATAGATAGTATAGGTCCGGCAACTTTTTTGAAATATTTTGATGTATTAAAACCAAATGGAAGAATCGTGAATTTTGGTGCAAGCTCAGGAGATAAAATTGAATTACCATTACGCGCATTATTTTATAATCAAATTGATATTATGGGAACATCCATGGGTAGCCGTGAGGAATTTAATGAGATGATAAAGTTTATAGAAAAACATCAAATTAAACCAATTATTGATAAAGTTTACTCGTTAGAAGAAGCAATTAGTGCGCTAAGCCGTATGGAGATTGGAGAACAATTCGGAAATATTGTACTTCAAATGAATTAAAAAATATGATTTTGCAATTAGTATATTTAAATGAACATGTTATGTATCCAAAACAAGAAAAAATACGAACCGCCTTATTATAAAGGCTTACCGGCTTTATACATAAATAGCGTATAAAATTTGTTTTATAATTGTCACATGAGTAATAGTAAAATGAGAATTAGATGAAAAAAGTTTAAGCCTATTTTCATAATGGTATTGTATACTGTGTAAATCAAGAACACTTGTATGTAAGGAGAGAGTTTAATGAATTACACAGTATTTCAGTGGTTTAATAATTTTGCTGGTTCATCCAAACTATTAGATACGCTAATGGTTGCTATTACAAATAGCGCTGCATACGTAGCCATTCTATTTATGCTTATCTTATGGTTTAATAATGGAAAGAAAGAGAAAGCAATTAGAAAACAATATACAGTTTTATATACGACGCTTTCGGTTATTATTGCATTATTAGTAAATGTTCTTATACACGCGGTATATTACCATCCGCGTCCGTTCGTATCACATGATGTACATCAATTAGTACCACATGCAGCAGATTCATCATTCGTTAGTGATCATTCTGTACTTGTATTTTCAATCGCCTTCGTATTTATTCTTAGAGGAGAAAAACTGAAATACATCGCGCTATTATGGGCAGTGCTAGTCGGTATATCACGTATGTACGTAGGTGTTCATTATCCTTTAGATATACTTGGCGCAGCATTCTTAACACTTATTACGAGCGCTTTAGTAATGCAAAGTACACGTATGTTTGAACCAATAGCGAAACTTGTATTCAAAATGTATGCATTAGTAGCGAGACGAATTCCTTTCTTAGCGAAATATAATCATATCGCGTAATTTTCTTATAAAAAGTTCCCCTTTGGACATCCGGAGGGGAACTTTTTTATAGTAAATACGAAAAGAGTGTAGAGTGCTATACATTCAAGTTTTATTAATGAATATTCAGAAATTTCACGCACCGTATTTTAAATAAAAAAATAAAGACACAAAATAGCAATAGTCAGTTTCGCATTGTTTTAAAGGAATTAAAAAGAAAACTTCGAAACATATAGTATTGCAAACAAAAACTACAAATTTCAAACCATATCTTCGTATAAATCAATCCAAAAAGAAAGGAGATAAATATGCAAAAACTTCAAACGAATAAAGGCGCTCGATATATGATGATTGCTTTTATTGCTTTGTTTCTTATTATGATTTTGCGTATATTCTATATCCAGGCAGTAGGAGTCGTGCATAATGTGAATGTAAAGGATCTTGCGGATGAACAACATAATAAAAAAGGTGTTTTAGAAGCGAATCGTGGCACTATCTATGATCAAACCGGAAAGGTGTTAGTACAAGATTCTACAACGTATCGAGTTGTTGTGAATTTAAAAGGAAAAGATAAAGTGAAAAATAAAGATGAAACCGCACAACAATTAGCTGATGCGCTTGAAATTGATAAAGAAGAAGTATTAAAAAACTTTCATGAAGGACGTACGCAAGTTGAAATTGGAAAAATCGGTCGGAACTTATCTAGGGAAACGAAAGAAAAAATTAATAATTTAAAAATACCAGGTGTATCTTTTATGTCGGAAAAAGCAAGAGTGTATCCAAATGAAGACTTTGCATCCTATATACTTGGTTTTGCTAGACCAGATAATAAAGGGAATACGGAAGGGAAATTTGGACTCGAAAAGAGCTTGGATAAATATTTGCGCTCTACAAACGGGAAAATAGAATATGTGGGTACACGAAGGGGGATTCCGCTTACGAATGATATAGGTAAAGTAGAACCTGCTAAAAATGGGAATAACGTATATTTAACGCTTGATAAACAAATTAATAGCTTTTTAGAAGAAGCGATGAACAAAGCGCAAGAACATTATGATCCTTCTATGTTAATTGGAATTATTGCTGATCCAAAAACAGGAAAGGTTTTAGCGATGTCTAGTAAACCTAGTTACAATCCTAATGTAGGTGATATCGAATACTTTTTAAATGATCCGATTGCAAATGCATATGAACCAGGTTCAACAATGAAAGTTTTTACGTTAGCAGCTGCCATTAATGAAGGTGTATATAACGGAAAAGAATATTTTCAATCTGGAAAATATTCCGTTGGTTCATCTGATATAAAAGACCATAATGGTGGATTTGGATGGGGATCAATTACATTTGATGAAGGTTTTGAAAGGTCATCAAACGTAGCTTTTTCTATTTTAGAAGATCAGTTACTGAAACCAAATAAATTTAAGCAATATATAAATAAATTTGGATTCAATCAAAAAACAGGAATAGATTTACCTGGTGAAAGTAAAAATACTTTATTATTAAATACGCAAATTCAACAAGTTACAACTTCTTTCGGTCAAGGTTCTACAGTTACTCCGATTCAATTAGTCCAAGCGGCTACTGCTATAGCAAATGACGGGAAAATGATGCAACCATATATCGTTGATAAAGTTGTAAATCCAACAAACAAAGAAGTTATTATGGAAAATCAACCGAAAGAAATTGGGAATCCGATAAAAAAAGAAACAGCGGACAAAGTTAGAAGCTTAATGGAGCGTGTCATAACATCTTCAAAAGGAACTGGTACAATGTATAAAGTGGATGGTTATCCAATTGGAGGTAAAACAGGAACAGCACAAATCCCGAATCCTGAAAACGGCCGATATATGGAAGGGAAAGAGAATTACATTTTCTCCTTTTTAGGAATGGCTCCAATTGATGATCCGGAGTTAATCGTATACTTAGCTATTAAGCAGCCAAAGTTAAAAGGAGATGAGTATGGAGCTCAGCCTCTTGCTGAAATATTTAAACCTGTTATAAAAAACAGCCTTGAATATTTAAAGGTGAAACCGTATACAGAAAAACAAATAGCTGATGCAACGAAGCAATCTCAATTAAAAGTACAAAATTATGTAAATCAATCGATGGGTACAGCAGAGAAAAGTGTAGAAAAAGAGAAGCTACAGCCAATAATTTTAGGAGAAGGAAAAATAATAAAACAATATCCACAGTCTGGCGAGGTCATGAGTGAAGGTGATCGTATATTTTTATTAGGGAATAACGCACAAATGCCAAATGTAAAAGGTTGGTCCATGCGTGATGTTATGTATTTCTCTAAGCTTTTAAAATTAGATTTGAAAACTTCTGGTACGGGTTATGTAACGAGCCAAAGTATTGAAAAAGGACAAGATTTACAAGAAGGAGATACACTAGAACTAGAATTAGAACCGCCGTTACAACCGTTAACAGAGGCGAATACGAATTAATCCAGGCATTTGGAAGGAGCTATATGAAAATAGCTCTTTCTTTAGAGTTGCAAGTAATTTCACGCACCGTAATTTTTAGAAAAAATAAAAAATAAACGAATTAACAATAATACGTTGTTAAATATCTGATTATTTTTTATTTACAGTTAAAATTATTTGTGATAATATGGAAAAAATCAAATGCAGTGAAGAGAATAGTAAATAAAATGAATTTTTCACAGAGAGCTCCATGTAGCTGAAAAGGAGTAAAAATTCTTTATTGAATCAAGCCTCTGAGCAGTACACCGGAACCTGATATGAAGGGGGTGGTGTGACGGGAGCTCCCGTTATAGAGCTATGGTATAAGCATGAATGAGAATGCAGTACCTGATAAGGTTAATATGGTGACATATTAACAAACTAGGGTGGCACCGCGATGATAAATCTCGTCCCTAAGATTAAAAGTCTTGGGGGTGGGGTTTTTTTATTGTTTTAAAACAATTTGGAAAGCGGGGGCCAAAAATGAAAAACTTACTTAAAGATTGGAAATATCCTTTATTACTACTGTCCGGAGTTGGTATTGCGAATTTAGGGGCATGGATTTACTTAATAGCACTGAATGTACTTGTCTATAATATGGGTGGCTCAGCCTTAGCTGTTGCTACTTTATATGTAATAAAACCATTAGCCACTTTATTTACAAACGCTTGGTCTGGGAGTATGATTGATCGTTTAAACAAACGGAAATTAATGATTCACCTCGATATATATCGTGCGTTATTTATCGCTATTTTACCTTTACTTCCGTCACTTTGGATTGTTTATGTATTCGTATTCTTTATAAGTATGGCCAGTGCAATTTATGAGCCAACTGCTATGACGTATATGACGAAATTAATTCCAGTAGAGCAAAGACAACGTTTCAACTCATTACGTACTTTAATAGGATCTGGTGCATCATTAATTGGACCAGCAGTAGCGGGGGGATTATTAATTGCAGGTACACCAGAGTTTGCTATATATATGAATGCTATAGCATTTCTCTTATCAGGATTCATTACATTACTTTTACCTAATCTTGATAAGAAAGAAGCTTCGGATACAACAAGTAATACATTATCTCTTACAGTATTAAAAAAAGATTGGAACACTGTTATAAATTTTAGTAGAAAACATGTGTATGTCGTATGCGTGTACTTCTTATTTCAAAGTATGTTCGTATTAGCAACCGCTACTGATTCACTTGAACTATCGTTTGCGAAAGAGGTATTACTACTAACAGATAGTGAATATGGTTTTCTAGTTAGTATAGCTGGTGCAGGATTTATTTTAGGTGCCATAACAAATACAATTTTGTCAAAGAAATTAGCACCTTCACTTCTAATTGGAATAGGATCATTATTCATTGCAATTGGTTATTTAATTTATGCTTTTTCAAATGTATTTTTAATAGCTGCTATTGGATTCTTTATTTTATCTTTCTCTATGGCATATGCAAATACAGGATTTTATACGTTTTACCAAAATAACGTTCCCGTTCATATAATGGGACGGATCGGAAGTATATATGGACTTGTTATTGCGTTAGTAACAATCTTTATTACAATAGTATCTGGTGTTGCGACTCAGTTCATTTCTATACAACTTGTAGTTATTGTAGGTTCATTGATCATGTTATTTATTACTATCGTCTTGTGTGTGTTTACGTTATTCCCATCACAATCTAAGTTGTATTCTACTGAATCAATAAAGTGAAACTTTAATCAGGGGGGCATCCCCCACTGATTATCATCCCTCACCAATCGGGCTTTTACGGGCAGCAGGGTCCCCACTTAACTTCTTTGCTTTCGCTAAATTTTGAGATGGGGGTCCTACTGCCCACAAATAGCGGAATACATTCGAAATGAACTTTGTGTTCTCATTAACAATTTATCGTATTTAATAAAAGGGTTCTTTCCCCTTTATATGGAAAAATTAATAAGGGTAAAGAACAATACCGAAAGACAAGGGTGGTTGTCGTGATAAAAACAAAAGATGAAATTAATAAAATTGTAAAAGAAATACAAAAGAAAATAGATTTCTCTGGGGTAGTTTTAGTAAAAAAAGAAAAAGACTTAATCTATGAAAAAGCAATGGAATTGTAAGAAATGTAGGCGGGAATATTTTATTATTAATGCCTTTAGGATTTTTAGCACCAATCTTATGGGATAAATATACGAAATTCAAAAATACTATTTTATTAGGATTTACTATATCAGTTAGTATTGAATTGCTACAATTAATTCAGTCTTTATTTAGTGGAGTGGGACGTATTACTGATATTGATGATGTAATCTGTAACGTTCTAGGTTCTATTTTGGGATATTGTATTTATAAAATCTTTTTAAAAATGGCTAATAAATGTAACATTCGAGTGTTAGATAAAACTAATTCTAAAGGTGTAAAATTAGTTGATAAATAGGAGTTTAAACTAGTTATTAAAGGCGTACGAGTAAAAAGTACGTCTTTTTATTTTTATAAATAATGCTTAAGGCTGATGAGGAATCACATTTCCCATCTTACAATTGAAAGTAGCTATCGTATTTCAAGTATGGAATGAAAAGGGGAGAATATAATTTTTAAAGATAAACAAGTTTATGGGAGGATTCTAAATGGATATTTTACTTGTTATTCTTATTATTGTTTTGATGCAAAGTAAAGAACGAAAAGTGAAAATAAACCGTATTTGGCTCATTCCGGCTTTGTTGTGCTTTGTAACAATCCAGTCCATTATTCATGCGGGACAAATAACTTTGTTGCAAGGACTACTGTTTGTTGTAATGCTTGGAATCGGCTTAGGTCTTGGAATTATACGAGGAAGAGCTTTAACATTTCGAGTAGATAGTGAAACAGGTCATGTACTACGAAAAGGAAATTGGGTAAGTACAATAATCCTTCTTGTTATTTTAGGAGCAAAAATTATAATTAAACAAAGTATGTTTTCTGGTAGTACACACCAGACATTAATGGTTGTAACAAACGCCTTTTTATGTATTACATTAGGCACCGTGATTAGTAGATGTTATTATATTTGGAAAAAATATAATGAATTAACACAAAAAGCGTAAATACATTCATCCCTTGTTTAACATTGCTAAGAACGGTAATACTAATTAACATTGAACTTTTATAACAAGGGATGATAATATGATATACATTTACACAGACTTCGGCGGCACACATACAACTTCACTTGCTGCAGCGTATCATTTAAATAAATTACCAACGGATCGTAAGTTAACGAAAGAAGAAATTTTGAATGTAGATTACTTTAATAAATTGAAAACAGAAGATATGGGAAAAATTATTTTTCATGGAATTGATGAACATGGTCATCCTGTATATACGATTGGATGTGGCGCATCAAAAGTTGTTGTACCTGCGATGAAGCATTTAGGAGAAATCTTGCAAAAACATTATCAAAGTCATGAAAAAATTATTTTTTCTAATACATCACCAACCGTACCTTTACCAATGACTTTTGGTGGTCTGTTTTCTAGAAGGTTCCATATCGATTTTATTGGCGTACCGTTACTCGTATGGGGAGCAAAAATTTGCTGTGATAATATACAAAGGCTTGTTAGTTATACAAAAGAAGCTGGACGATTAACGAATGATTATGTTGTAATTTTAGATAATGAAACTTTTAAATAGTATATGATAAGAAGAAAATCGAGCAAATTCCTTGATTTTCTTTTTTATTTGTGAAATAGACAAGAAATAGTCACATTTAATATGCATCTACTATAGCCAAAACAATAAAGTCCTGTTACTATTACAGGGATATTCTCTTTTTATAACATAAATATATAGAAAAATTAGAAAAGAGGAATTGAATTAAGGGAGGAACAACATGAAGCGTGTTGCTTGGATTACTGATAGTACAACTGCGAATTTTAAAACAGAAGGAGATAACTTTGTTATCCCAATCGAAGTTATTATTGATGGAATGTCGTACAAAGATTGTGAAGAAGGTGTACGTGAACGTGTTTATAATGCGTTAAACGAAGGTAAAACAGTCACTACTTCACAACCTAATATTGGGGAAATGGTAGAGTTATTTACGAAATGCAAAGAAGAATATGAAGAAGGATTTGCAGTTGCTATTAGCGGAAAAGTAAGTGGAACCTATCAAAATATGAAGCTAGCTGCAGAAATGGCAGGTTTTCCATTAACGGTATTAGATAGTGAAACAACAAGTTATCCAATGGATGAACTAATTAGAAAAGCGAAATCGTTATACAATGATGGTATGACTTTACAAGATATACACAAAACATTAGTAGATGAAAAAAGAAGACCTTTTCATGTATTCCCAAAAAGCTTAAAAGGTTTATATGCAAGTGGTCGTGTAAAGGGCATTCAATTTTTACTTGGAAGTTTATTAAGTGTTAACTTAATATTAGAAGTAAAAGGTGGAGAGCTTTTACTTGAAAAGAAAGTTCGTAAAATCCAAAAATGTCGAGAATATATTAAAAATGAACTTGAAAAAGAATTACCAAAAGTACTTCATATGTTCCATGCTAATGATAAAGATGGAGCCGAGGAATGGATTGCAGATATTAGACAAGCATTCCCTGAAATGGATTTCAAATTATATCCATTACCAATTTCATTTGCGGTTCATGCAGGTGAAGGAACAATAGCAATTAGTTATTAAAGTAAAACCCGTGAATTATTCACGGGTTTTTTATTTAATTAAAATGAAATTAGAATACAGAAGCTTAGGAATATTGGATATAAAATATGATAAATACGAGGCATAAGCAAGTTTACAATTTTCATGTCAACACTACAAACTTGACATGTTTATTAAGAAAGAGTGAGAATGAAAATATAACACTTATCCGATACATTCAGGGGATATTAGAATTGGATTTATTTTTAAGGGGGATGTTTAATGAAAGCGGAAATAATTATCAGAAATTTCTTTAAAGAAGTGCGTTCAGGGATTAATCCAGATTTTTCAAATCGATATATGGCAGATAAAGTATTGGCACATCAAGTTATATCTGAAGAGGAACAAACAGTATACAGATCGCCGAAAGACTACGCTGAGCATGTAAGAGAGATGATTGAAGTATATGGGAATTTTTCTTTAGAAATTCAAGAATTATTAGTACAAGATAGTAAAGTATATGTACGCTGGAAACAAGTAGGTACACACATAGGAGAAATAGATGGGTATGAACCTACAGGTCTCCCTATAATTCAAATAGCAAGTGCAGTGTATAGAATAGAAAACGGGAAAATTTCAGAGTATTGGATTCAAATTGATAGATCAGGAATTCAAAATCAATTAGAATACAATAAAAATATTCAATAAATTATCTTTAAGAATAATAGGAAAAAGCATAAAAACAAGATTTTTAAAACGATTATTTCTGTTACATAAAGGATACAAATCAATGTACTTTTTTACTGAAAGATTCATTCAAATTAATAAAAAGAGAGCTTTTTTTAATAAATCTTTTAAAATATGCTCTCTTTTATTGTTTCTATGTGTACTGACATCAGTTTGATGTAACATTATTATACAGTAACAAGAAATATAGGCATCTGTTTATGAACCAAAAAAAAAATAGCGACAATGGTTCATATGGTTTAAATTCGGTATACGCTAGTTAATAATGAAAATAATAGAATCAATTTGTAATGTCTATTTCGTTTTGCACTGTAAATCATTCATATTGAGTAATAGAATTGTAGAAATATATAATAGAATATTCGCACTAATATTTATACAGCTACAATCTATTTACATATAAGGTTATTAGGGTTATATTAAAAATGAAAGAGAAAACAATAGATGGAAGGGGATGTTTTTTATGTTTAAAAAAGCAGCACTAGGGATTTCATCGTTAGCAATCACAGCGTTCGTCGGATTAGGAATGGCAACAGAAGCTTCAGCTGGACCAGCAGCACCACTTACTTCACTAAACGTCGTACAAGTAGAGTCTGAGCTAGGCGGGGTAGAAACAATTAATCAGAACAGCTTCAGCACATCGCGTAACCACGGGGGAAAATACTTATATATTACAACGAAAGAAATGGGCTATGGCCAAAACCCATTTGCTAAAATGAATGGTTCTAATGTAAAAAGTATTGATTCCACTATAATTGGCGGAAGACCAATCGTTGGCTGGTATTATAAATGGGATGCTTCTGGACACCAACAAGGAACTTTTGAGTACCAAAAGACATCTATAAATGCACCATTTAATACAATGCGTACATCAATTTATATCCAATAATTTTGAAAGCGTTCGCACATATAGAATAGTAAAAAAGGTACTTCTAGGAGTACCTTTTTTGATTTGAATCACGTTCATCTATATTTACAATCCTGATTTCACAGCAAGAATACTACCCATAAAACAAAATCCTTAAACGTCTATAAAATTAATATGAACGCGTAGTACAAGTCCACTACAGTTAAAGTACGTAACTTTACATATTTCAACTCAATGAAGAAGGAAGAAACTGTAGTACTTACGCCGCAGTTTTTAAGTCACCCATGAACTCACAGTTTTTAGATATATAAACATAAACGTACTACCTGCTCCTCTTTTTTAAATTTAAAATTAAAAAAGAGGAGCTAAACTTATATAAGCTTAGCTTGATGGGTATGTGGCGTAACTTTAAAATTAATTACATCTTTTTCATAACATAAATAATTTTGTATAGGGAGATGAAAGGATTTTTTAAAATAATAAAGAAGTATGTATAAACAAATATATAAATGGTAGTTATATGGATCTCGGACTCGTTATTCCCGAGAAAAAAGGAAGTCACTATTTTTTTGACGAGTATTGTCAAAAGGATATAGAACTTATATTAGAGTACAAATGGCTAGGGTTTAGCTTGTATGAAATTAAAGAACTGTTTCTTTATAAAAATTTAGGGAAATCCTTAGACTATGAAAAGGATAATTTTTATCAATCTTTATTTAAAGTAAAATATGAAAAGATTGAACAAGAAATAAAAACTTTAGAGGAACGAAAATGCAAATTAAAGGAAGTGTTACATAATTTATCTATAGAAACTGAAATTTCGAGTTCAATTTTAGGGGTAGATTTAAAAGTACTTCATTTATTTAAATGTGTTAAGTGTAACGGAAATTTAATTCTTGAAGATGGCATTATTAATAAGAATAAAATTATTGAGGGAAAGTTAATTTGTAATTGTGGTGAAAAATACACGATTATTTCAGGGGTTTTAACAGCGGGTAACTCATTGAAAGCGTATGAAAAGAAATCACTTGAAGATTCTATTTCGGATTATATTCATGAAACTGATACTGCTTTTTTGGAAAATGTTCAAAGAGGAGGGGAATGGGCGAAAAAGAAACTAATGCAATTAGATTTAAATGAAAAAATACTACTTGATTTAGGGTCTGGTATTGGGTTCTTTTTACGAAATATTTATGAAGAACTACCGGAAGAGTGTTTATATATTGCTGTTGATCGAGATTTGAATAAACTTTTACTTTTAAAAGATGTAATTGAGAGAAGAAACGTGAAAAGAAATATGTTATTTATCTGTGCCGACTTTCTAAACATACCTATTCAGAATAATTCTGTTGATATTGTAATCGATCAATCAGGTACAAGTAATTATAGTTTTGAACATGAGGAGTTCTTATTGTGCGAATTAAATTCCCTTTTTAAACACAATTGTTATTTATTAAGTTCATTTATTTTATTTAATAAATTTAGTATAAATAGCCAAATTGCACCTAGACTCAGAGAGAATTTTACATCTGCAAAAGTAACAAAAGAAATCGAAAATTTACAGTTTCAATCTATTGATGAAAGTACTTCAAATTATTTGATACGAGGGGGAAGGTACGAGGATTTCTTTGTTCAAGGAGAAGAAATTTATACATATTCATTTTTCGGAAAAAGATGGGGTTAACCCCATCTTTTATTTATTTCCCCTTAAAACTTTTCAAATAGTACATATTGCTATTGGGTTGACCCAAGAACTTACAATGTACGTAACACAAAGTTAGGCAGGGGGAAAAGTGATGGGAAGTTTACGATTACATATAGAAAATAAAAAAAGAAACCAAGAACTAAGAAATATTTGTTTATATTCAATTGCAAAAACAGTATCACTATTTGGTAGCTCTATTTATAGTTTTGCATTAGGATTGTATATTTTACAAATAACCGGATCTGCGTTAAATTTTGCAATTTCGCTCATATTAGGAACGATTCCAATGATTGTTATGAATCCATTTGCCGGTGTCATTGCTGATAAGGTTGATAAAAAGAAACTGGTTATTTGTATGGATTTACTAAGCGGATGCTTATTAATAACTGTTTATATATTAAGCAGCTATTATGGATTAAACTTATTCATCATTTATACTACTACCTTTCTTATGACAGTATTTACAACTTTTTTTGGAATAGGTTTAGAGGCCGTAAAACCGAATATGGTCACTAAAGAGCGGTTAATGAGTATTAATTCTATAAGTAAAATTATCGATTCTATATCTTTAATTCTAGGGCCTATGTTAGGGGGGATTGTTTTTGCAGTCTTTGATATTAAAATTTTTATAATTATAAATGGTATTTCATTTATCCTTTCGGCTATTTCCATATTGTTTATTAACTTTAAATTGTTTGAGCAAAACATAAATGAGGAATGTTCAATTAGAGAAATTAATTTTATTGAAGATATAAAGGAGGGATACTCTTATTTATTGGAGCGGAAAAGCTTAAAAAATACTTTTAGTATTTTAATTTCTCTTAATTTCTTTTTAGGCTTTGCTGTAACTATTCCGTTGCCATACATTATTAACACAGTTCTCAATCTTAGTTCTAAGCAATTTGGTATGATTCAAGGGACTTTCCCGATAGGTATGATAGTTGGTGCAATATTAGTAAAAAAGATAACTGATTGTTTTTCTTATTCTTATCTATTGAAAAAAATAAGTTTTATGTTGGCAATTTTTATGATAGTCTCTGGAATACCTGTTTTATTTAAATCTATTGTAGTAAATAATTTGGTATATGTTACTACGTATTGCATGATTATGTTCTTTTTAGGATTTATGATAGCACAAATTGATATTCCTTTAATGTATTTCATGCAAAATGAGATTCCTGAAGAATATAGAGGAAGAGTTCTTAGTATTGGATTAAGCATAGGTAAAATAATGCAGCCAATAGCACTTGCAATATCAGGACTATTATTAAATTACATTCCAGCCTACACGCTTCCTATTGCAGGGGGGATTGTATTTTTTATTTTGAATAAAATTTTAGCAAATAAGTTAAATTTAGAAATTCATTCAAAAGATTATAGTGTTTAACGTAACTTAAAAAGCGCAGGATGCTAATCCTGCGCTTTTCTATCGTAATTCAGCGGTTTTTCTAATGACAATCTTATCAATATCATCTTCTTCATCACCAATAAATAATCCGCGTTCTTTTAAATATGCTTCAAAATATAAATCTGCTTCAGCGCGTTCGTCATATGGCTTTACAGAGAGAACGAAACCTAATTTGTTTTGTTCTTCTAAGTGAGAAGTGGAGATGTAAGCCGGTACATTATGGCGTAAAAAGAGTTCTTTAACCGGAATAATCATATCTTTCATTAATTTCGTTAGCATACCCATTTCAAACTCGAAATTAAAGCGATCTATACTAGATAAATCAGCGAATACTACACCGATAAAACCTGTATTAAATACTTCTTGATATTCTACATCTTCGTCATGGCCGCCGTAAAAATTCTTTTCGATTAAATAATTTACAAAATAAGCAACGCCATCACTTTGTTCAAATGGTTTCGTTGAAAGAACAAAACCAATTTTCTTTTGTTTATGTAAATACACACATGACATGTATGCTGAAATGTTATGTTCTTTAAATAAAGCACTTGTTGCTCCTGAGAGACCATCTAGTACGTGATGAACAATTTGAAGTTTTTTACGAGCGAAATAATAGGATTTCTTTTGTAACTCCAATGTATCAATAAAGACAGAGCCGATAAAGCCTGTATTTGAAATAATAGGTGCTTGCTTTTTTCTTCCTCTGCGCTTTAATGGAGCCATTGTTAAAATCATCCCTTCATGTACGTTTAAAATAAAAAAAGAACGTTTGTTCGTATATTTATATTTTACTATTAAAACGCTATAAAGTAAAGGGTTTTTGATGAAAATATAACAAAAAAGACACCTTATAAAAGGTGCCTTAAACGCTGTAAGGAATAGGGTTTACCCTAACTATTTATATTATGATACAGAAACAATCTCTTCTGTATCTTCTACATCTAAATGACAGTCCATAGTACGAACATCTTGATCTTCATGACTTCCGAAATAAATAGTAATTTTCATATGTATCGCTCCTTTATTCTAGGAATACCTAAAATAATTACTAGTAATGTTAATATTTATTATATACCACTTTTTTCATTCCGACAACGTTATATCATTTTTAATTATTTTAAACTATTGAGCACAATTTAAAGAGGTACTTTTTATAGAAAATGATAAATTTCTAATATGTTATATTTAATATAGAAGAATTCGAGTGTTACTTTTTATGAAAAGGAGAACTATTGATGAATTATAAACAACTACTAATAGATAACTTTGCATTTAAAACTTCATATGTCGCACAATTTGTGCCCGGAATGAGTATAAAAAAAACGAAAGATTATATTGCTGTTGATTGTGGATTACCTGCCGATACATTTAATATCATCACTCTACTAAACAATAATTTAACGGAAGGGATCGAGAAATTATATAAAGAGGTAGAATACTATTATCAAAGAAATTTTCCAATGAGTGTTTGGTTATGGGATGAGGAGAAAGAGCGGGATATAAAAAGCGAGTTAATTAAAATCGGTTTAAAAGAAGCGGAACAGAATATTGCGATGGTAGTAGACTTAAAAACAATTTCCCCAACAATAAACATGCCAGTAAGTTTTACTATTCAACAAGCATCTTCACCTGGACAAATAAATAAATTTGGAGAAACGTTAGCTGATCTATTCGGCACATCAGAAGAAGGTATACATGTACAAGCATTCTATAATCAAATTTCTAATCTTGATTTATGGAACAGTGAGAATATGAAATTATTTTTAGGATTTTATGAAGGTGAAGTCGTAACTGTTGGTTCATTGATATATTCAAAAGGTAGTATTGGTATTTATGACATAGCAACTAAAGAAGAAATGAGAGGACGAGGATTCGGATCTACTATGTTCAATTTCCTTCTGCAAGAAGCACAAAAATTTAAAAATACGTATTGTGTATTACAAGCTTCACCAGATGGAATCAATATTTATAAAAAATCAGGATTTCAAGCTATCGGCAAAATGACTGTATTGGAAAATCGACATTTAATTGAGTAAATCATTCAAGTTAAATCGTCTTTATATAGGAGCTTATAAATTGTTATGAAAAAGATATATCTCGTTACAATAATTTGTGCCTTTATAGTAATAAGTATCTTTGTTTTTCAGAAAATAAATGAACATAAGTATACTAAAGCTATTAATCAATCAAATCATATAAAAAATATCGCACATAGAGGTGCTTCTGCGTTCGCACCTGAACATACAATAGAGGCATATCAATTAGGCCAACAAATGAATGGAGATTATATAGAAATTGATCTCCAAATGACAAAAGATGGACATTTAGTGGCTATGCATGACGAAACCTTAAACCGTACAACAAATGGTACAGGGCTAGTGAAAGAGCATACATTAGAAGAAATAAAGCAACTAAATGCAGGTTCTTTTTTCAACGAAAAATATCCGAACTTAGAAAAGAAAGAATTTGAAAATGCTAAAGTTCCAACATTAAAAGAAATTATTGAAACGTTTGGGCATAACGCACACTATTATATTGAAACAAAATCACCTAATCAATATCCAGGAATGGAAGAAAAATTATTAGAAATTATTAATCACTACGAAATACAGGATAAAGTTATTATTCAATCGTTTAGTGAAGAAAGTCTGCAAAAGATTCATAGCTTAAATAGTAATATATCTTTAGTACAATTATTACCATATAAAAAAGCAGTTCAATTAACAGAATTAGAGATAGAAAAGTATAAAACGTACTGCATAGGTCTTGGTATGAATTACAAATATATTGATTCAGATTATGTAAATAAAATAAAGAAAAACGGATTAGAAGTTCATCCATTTACAGTAAATAATGAAAAAGATATGAAAAAGTTACTTTCATGGGGAGTCGACGGGATGTTTACTAATTATCCGGATCGTTTACATTCCATATTGGATTTGAAAAGTCATGAATAAGAAGTGTTATTCATAAAGGGAAAATTTACACAACCTATATATTAGGATTAATAATGCAAGATGGCATGTTGCATATAAAAAGAAAATACCAAAAACCGCAACTAGAAGACCTGGGTTGCGGTTTTTTTATTGCTTCGATTTCAGTTTACAAAGTTTGAAGCTAGAAATGAAAATCTTTTTAGATGAATTGGCTTCTTATGTATTTGTACTTCGTTTCGTTCTAGGTATATGTACAACCCATGAGACGAGTTTTGCATATGATAATAGAAAAGGAGATGTTGCATATTGAAATACCACACTAGAAATGTAAATAATCTGAATAACTTAGCGGATAATACGAAAGCTGCAGCTTTTAAGTGGTATCAGTACTGTATTGACAATGGAATTGAAGTATTAATTTATGAAACAATCCGTACGGTCGAGCAACAACGTGAATATGTTCGTAAAGGAGCATCACAAACGATGCGATCATATCACTTAGTAGGACAGGCATTAGATTTTGTTCCAATTCAGTCGAATGGTACAGAAGATTGGAATGGCTATAATAAAGAACCGTGGGCATCAGCAATTCGTTATGCTAAACAAATTGGTTTTGAATGGGGCGGTGACTGGAAAGGATTTGTGGATAGCCCGCATTTGCAATATAACTACAAAGGGTATGGAACGGATACTTTTGGAAAAGGTGCTCAAAACGTAGCAACTCCTCCCATGTCGAATGATAGTGTAGGGGTTGCTTATATTAACGGTAGTAATGTAAATTTACGAAAAGGACCCGGTACTGGATATGGCGTTATTCGTCAATTAGGGAAAGGAGAGTCCTACAAAGTATTTGGACAATCAAATGGCTGGTTAAATCTAGGTGGCGATCAGTGGATTTATAACGATCCATCATACATTCGTTATACGGGAGGAAATGTACCAGCAACTTCACAATCATCAAACGATGGTGTAGGTGTAGTTACTATAATCGCGGATGTATTGCGTGTTCGTACCGGCCCAGGAACAAATTACGGCATTGTGAAAAACGTGTACCAAGGTGAAAAATATCAATCGTTTGGATATAAAGATGGTTGGTATAATGTTGGTGGAAATCAATGGGTTTCTGGTGAATATGTTACGTTTGTAAAGTAAAAATAAGAGCCGTCCTGCTGGGCGGCATTTTATTTTAAATATTCATAGGACGAGCATTCATAATATCATTTGTGATACATAGAGTATAATTTTTCATTCTAATAATCAGAAAGTAATCAAAATGTAATTAATTTCAACTACGCTTTTTATATTTTTTTGATACACTGGCTACGAGGGGGATACCAATTAAGGTCGGTAAAAACCAAAACCATATAGGCGGAAGTAAATTTATAATGGGAATATGGATGCCGACATTTACTAAAAGTGCGGTGACTGCACCAATATAAGAACCTAACATGCCTCTAATGTGGTGATGGAGCCAATTTTTCCAACGTTTTTTTCGTGCAAGGTATCCATAAATTGCAAATGAATAAGAGAAGATTGCTACATAAAATAAATATGCGATTTTATCCCAGTTGATAATGGATAATATTATTGCCGTAAGGGTGATGACAACATAGGATGCATGATATATTTCGCCCCATTCGGTATGTTTTCCTTTCTTTTTTTTGGCAACCATCGCTACAATTCCAGTGATTAAGCATATTGTTCCAAATAGTATGTGTATGGTTAAAAGAATGTTAAAAATGCTCATAATAATTCCTCCTTTTTTATTTTTATAGTATTGCAGTATAGGAGAAAAGTTGAAAAATATAGTTAGTTCGGCTTAATATATTGAAATAAAGGTATTCCTAGAACAAAAACCAATGATTTAAATGTTTTCTCAAATTTAGTGAGATGATTATTATGTTAAATGAAGGAGAGACTTCTATGTTTACATCTATTACATATTTACAATCGGGCAATGACAAGCAACAAAAAATATATGATGTTTTGAATAGCCTAAACATAATGGAGGATTTAGCTTTATATAATCCCGTTCTTTGCGGGACAATCCCCATAAGAATTGATACTCCTCAATCTGACTTAGATATTGTAATGGAAGTATATAACTTTGATGTTTTTGAGCAGGAAATGAGATCTTTATATGGTTCTTATGGAGGGTTCAACATAAAAAAGAAAAAAATTAAAGGTACTGAATCGATAAAGGTGAATTTTGAATTCGAAGGTTTTGAATTTGAATTATTTGCTCAACCTAAGCCAGTGCGTAATCAAAATGCATATAGACACATGATAGTGGAGCACATGCTATTAATGCAGCATCCGCATATAAGGGAAGAAGTTATTCGCTTAAAGGAACAAGGTTTAAAAACAGAACCTGCTTTTGCTCAAGTATTAAATATTGACGGAGATCCTTATGAAAAACTTATTTTATTAGGGCAGGAAATGAAATTGTGGTAAATAAGATACGTAAAAAATCCTCCAAAAACAAAAGAGGATTTTTTTATGCTGTTAACTTACGAATTAATTCACTGAGCAATTTAATACCGTTAGTCATTTGTTCTGGTGAAGCATATCCATATGATAAACGAATGTACTGATCTGATTCTTCTTCATAAATACGTCCTGGGTTTAAAAGAATTCCTTTTGATAAAGCCTCTGAAAATAGTTTTTTCATCGGAATGTTATGTACAACCTTTAGCCATATAAAAAATCCACCACTAGGAATATCCCACGATGCAATATCTGCACAATATTTATTTAAAGCTCGTATCATTATTTGTCTTCGCTCTTTCAGGTGCATTCTTACGTTTGCTACATGTTCTTCATAAAAACCTTCATTTATCCATTCAGCAGCTACTCTTTGAGATAAAGAGCTGGATCCATAGTCTGTTTGCATTTTTATATCTGACAATCTATCAATAACGGGTTCTGGTCCGATTATCCATCCAATTCTAAGTCCTGGGCTAAGTGTTTTAGAGAGACTACCAATATATAATACATGTCCATGTTTATCCATCGACTTTAAAGGAGCTGGAGGTGATTCATCAATCCATAACTCTCGGTATATATCATCCTCGATGATAGGCAACTGCTCCTTTTCACATATTTTTAATATTTCTTTTCTTCGCTCTTTGGACATCAATATCCCCGTTGGATTTTGAAAACAAGGGATTGAATATAAAATATTATTCTTTTGACTATATTTAATTCGTTTTAATAAGTCGTTAGGTAAAATACCGTGATGGTCCATTGATATACCGGATAAATTTATATTTGCTGATTGATAAACATGAAGTGAATATAAGTAAGAAGGTTGTTCAAGTAAAACAGTTGATTTTCTATGTAATAGACCAATCGATATTAATTGTAATGCTTGGAGTGCACCAGAGACTATTAATATAGAATCCGGTGATGCATGTATTCCAAATGATCTTACATATTTGCTTATTGCTTCACGTAACGGATAAAAACCTTTTTGTTCTTCGTATCCGAAATAATCTAATTCCTCACTGACGTTTTTTATTATAGATTGCATAGTTTCGAGCGGGAAAAGATGAGGTGCAAGTTCACCTTTACTAAGATGGATAAGCGTTTTATTTGCTTCTGCTTCATTTATTTCTCGCACCATTAACTTACTTGGCTTATGAATACCGGCTTTTACATATTCACTCCAATCGGGCGGAGGATTAGTTGCTAATAATGACCATGTATTATTCATTACAATTGTTCCTGCTCCGATTTGTCCTTGAATTAAACCATCTGCCATAAGTTCATCTAGCGCAGTAATTACAGTACTTCGATTTACATTAAATAATTTTGCTAACTGCCGCTGACTAGGGATTTTACTTCCAATTGGCCATTCTCCGTTTTCTATTTTATCTTTCATATAGTCTATTATCTGCCGATATTTGGGCATTTTTTTATCGGTTGTCATATAAAAAACTCCTTCGTTAATTTAAAAGATCCAAAGTGGTTGGTTTTTCCGATAAATAACTGGTTGAAGACATTGTATCAACTATTAAATATGATGAAAAGAAATAATTGGTAATTTAAAAATGGTTGGTTTTTAGGGAAGGAGAGAAAATATGCATAATAAAAAATGGGATTTACGCATTATATGTGCTCACGCTTTTACAATTCTTATATGGGGAACTGCTTTTCCAGCAATTCGTATGGGGCTTGAATCTTATACGCCTGAACACCTTACTTTACTACGCTTATTAATCGCCTCATTTATACTTTTGTTATTTTCATTTATATACAAACTACGACTACCACATTTAAAGGATATCCCAGCAATTTTCATATTTGGTGCTCTAGGATTTACTATTTATCACATCGCATTAAACTACGGCGAAAAAACAGTAAATGCTGGATCTGCAAGTTTAATCATTTCAGTCACTCCAATAGTAACGGCAATTCTTGCTTCTGTTTTTTTGAATGAAAAAATGAAATTAAATGGCTGGATCAGTGGTGTAATGAGTTTTGCAGGAATTGCCTTAATTTCATTTAGCCAAGGCGACGCTATTCAATTGAATAGCGGGGGATTATTTATATTATTAGCGGCGATTTCAGAAAGTCTATTTTTCGTTTTTCAAACATCTTACTTAAAAAAATACGGCTTCTTACCATTTACCATATATACAATTTTGTCTAGTACTGTATGTATGCTTATTTTCTTACCCGGAGTTTATCAAAAAATACTAGCAGCTCCTCTTGAAGTTAACTTGAGCGTTATATATTTAGGTGTCTTTCCAACAGTACTCCCGTATATTGCATTGGCCTATATTATATCTCGTGCTGGTGCTTCTGAAGCAACAAGTTCTCTATATTTAACACCAATAACTGCGTGTTTCATTGCTTGGATATGGTTAGGAGAAGTGCCAACTTTAGTTTCGATAATTGGCGGAGGAATTACTATACTTGGAATTGTAATTGCTCATATACCAATATTAAGAAAAGAAAAACATAGGAATTTAGCAAATAATCAATCCGTATAATGTAATTCAATAATGATTTTATGATACTTTTTTATATAGTTTCTTTCTTATGTTGATAAATATAATATTTTGTATTTCAGTTAAATATTGTATGTTACATTTTATGTAGTAAGCATTTTAAAAGGAGCTGACAACATAATGAATGGAAAAAGAAAAATTTTCACATGTATTTCTATTGTAGGAATCGGACTAGCTAGTTTTTCTAATTCTAGTTTCGCAGCAAGTGTAACGGACAATTCAATACAAAATTCTATTCCCGTAGTTAATCAACAAGTAGCTGCTGCAAAGGAAATGAAACCATTTCCCCAGCAAGTTAATTATGCAGGTGTTATAAAACCGAATCATGTTACACAGGAAAGTTTAAATGCTTCTGTAAGAAGTTACTACGATAATTGGAAAAAGAAATATTTGAAAAATGATTTATCTTCTTTACCTGGTGGTTATTACGTAAAAGGAGAGATTACAGGTGATGCGGATGGGTTTAAGCCACTTGGAACTTCAGAAGGTCAAGGGTATGGGATGATAATTACAGTATTAATGGCTGGTTATGATTCGAATGCTCAAAAAATCTATG
The DNA here is from genome assembly GCF_000836715.1 of Bacillus sp. L_1B0_5. Classification (NCBI taxonomy): domain Bacteria; kingdom Bacillati; phylum Bacillota; class Bacilli; order Caryophanales; family Bacillaceae; genus Bacillus; species Bacillus sp. L_1B0_5. The sequence continues at coordinate 29,557 of NZ_JXIS01000116.1, forward strand.
ACGGTTTATTTAAAACAGCAAGAACTTTTAAAAGCTCTCAAAATCCTAATTTAATGGGATGGGTTGTCGCAGATAGTAAAAAAGCACAAGGTCATTTTGATTCTGCTACTGATGGAGATTTAGATATTGCGTATTCTCTTCTTCTTGCTCATAAGCAGTGGGGATCTAATGGAACAGTTAATTATTTGAAAGAAGCACAAGACATGATTACAAAAGGTATTAAAGCTAGTAATGTTACAAATAATAACCGACTAAATTTAGGAGATTGGGATTCTAAAAGTTCACTTGATACGAGACCATCTGATTGGATGATGTCACATCTTAGAGCTTTTTATGAATTTACAGGTGATAAAACTTGGCTTACTGTTATTAATAATTTGTACGATGTTTATACGCAATTTAGTAATAAGTACTCTCCAAATACAGGGCTTATTTCAGATTTTGTTGTAAAAAACCCACCACAACCCGCACCTAAAGATTTCTTAGATGAGTCAGAATATACAAATGCATATTATTACAATGCTAGTCGGGTACCATTGAGAATTGTAATGGACTATGCGATGTACGGCGAGAAAAGAAGTAAAGTCATTTCTGATAAAGTCTCTTCATGGATTCAAAATAAAACGAATGGAAATCCTTCAAAAATTGTGGATGGTTATCAATTAAACGGATCAAATATTGGTAGTTATCCAACTGCTGTATTTGTTTCACCGTTTATTGCTGCAAGTATAACGAGTAGCAATAATCAAAAGTGGGTAAATAGCGGTTGGGATTGGATGAAGAATAAGAGAGAAAGCTATTTTAGTGATAGTTATAATTTATTAACTATGTTATTTATTACAGGAAATTGGTGGAAACCTGTACCTGATGATAAAAAAATACAAAATCAAATAAATGATGCAATTTATGAAGGAAACGATAATTAATTAAATTTGAGAATGGTTACTTAAGAAAGGAATTAGCATACGCTAGTTCCTTTTTAATGTTTTGTAAAACATTATCCATTCTAAAATTCGCATAGATCTACTTGCTTTTTTCATATACATAGTTATTGATGACTCTATGTTTTTATGAAGGGAGAGTATTTCTTGGAAAAAGTATTATTTTTCGGAGACCCAGGTATTGATGACTCATTTGCCATTATGTATGGTTTACTGCATCCCGAAATTGAAATTGTAGGTATTGTAACTGGATACGGAAATGTTGAGCATATACATGCTGCACATAATGCAGCGTATATTTTACAGTTAGCAAATAGACAAGACATTCCTGTCATTAGTGGTGCAACAAAACCACTTACAGAAGAAATTACTACGTACTACCCTGAAATTCACGGGGCAGAAGGATTAGGGCCCATCCATGTTCCAGAAAGCGTATTATCTATTCCAATATACAATTTTGGTAGTATCGCTGCGATTCTTGTAAAGTACGGAAAAGATTTAACGATTGTCGATGTAGGAAGATCTACCTCGTTAGCAATTGCTTTTAATTTATGGAGTGACTTAATGCTGAATGTAAAAGGAATCTATTTCATGGGTGGCGTCTTTTTAGAAGTAGGAAATGTAACACCATTAGCGGAGGCAAACGTGTATGGAGATCCTATAGCAAGTAAAATTATTTTCCATCAAGCAAAGAATTTATTAATATTCCCTTTAAATGTAACAAACAAAGCTGTGTTAACACCAAATGTATTTAACTATATTCAAGCTAATACAAAGAATCCATTTCATATGATAATGAAACCAATGTATGATTACTATCTATCCGCATACCAAAAGCTTAATCCATCTATCGAAGGACCTTTGCTACATGATGTGGTTGCAATAAGTGGATTAGTAAATCCAAGTTTTTTTGAATTTGTGCATCGTACAGTAAATGTAGATACATACGGAGATACGAAAGGGCAAACATTTGCTGATTTTCGCCCTAGCTCTATATCTGATGGAGCACATATAGCACTAGAAATAGATGAACAAAAATTCATTCAAGATTTTATAAAAATCATGTTATAAGTTGCTGTCGAAAAAGGGAATTATTTCACTACGTTGAATATAAACATACATCCTCTATATAAGGGAGCTTACAATATTGAATGTCCAGTTAAAGGTTGTTACGAGAGAAAATTGGGAAGAGGCATTAAAGTTACAAGTTAAAGAAGATCAAAGAAAATTTGTCCCCGCTGTAGCAGTTTCACTTGCTAAAGTATATATAAAACCAGATGGTGACAATGTAGAGTACATACCATTTGCTATATACGATGGTGAGCTTATGGTTGGTTTTGTTATGCATGCTGTTGTAATAGAGACATCGGATATGTATTGGATTAACGGATTTATTATTGATCAATCGCAGCAAGGTAATGGTTATGGAAAAGCAGCATTACAAGAAAGTATTGATATAATAAAAAATACTTTTAAATCGTGTAAAGAAATAAGATTAACCGTACATAAAGATAATCTCTCTGCAAAGAAATTATATGAACGATATGGTTTCATATCATTAGGACAGGAGTATGATGGTGAGCAAGTGTATCGTTTATTTGTTTAACTATTATGAAGTAAAGGCGTGAAATTTGAACAAGTATAGATTGAATGACTAGGAGGAATATCAATTGAAAAGTAAATTCCATTATATTGTACGAGCAGTCATGATAAAGGATGAAAAATTATTAGTTGCTGAATATATCGGCCATCATTATTTTTTACCTGGTGGCCATGTTGAAATTGGAGAATCAGCAGAGAATGCATTAAAAAGAGAATTAAGAGAAGAACTTGGAGCAAACTGCAGTATAAAACGATTTTTAGGAGTTATAGAACATCAATGGCAAGATAAAGAAGTGCTTCATCATGAAATTAATCACATTTTTGAAGTAGAGTCACAAGATTTACATACGGACTTAACACCGAAATCTAGCGAGTCTCATTTAGCATTTCACTGGATAGATTATAATAAAGAAGCCTTAAATCATTATGAAATCATGCCAATGCCTTTAGTAAAGGAATTACTAGAAAGAAAGTTAAATGATGAACTACTAAATTGTTGGATTAGTAATTTTTAAATTACTTTATTTATAGTAAATACGTCTATCGAATGAATATAAAGAAAATAGGCTGAAAAACAAGGTACATCACCTAGTGTAAGTTCATATTTTGTTGATGTACGCATTTAGTCTATAGTCTTGTTTCTACTTTGTTTAAAAGAATTTATTAACTTTAATATTTGGACGGAATTTACATTTATAAATGGAGGGTTTCATAATGAATCAGTTTCAACATGAACTACAAACATTAAACCTTAATGATTATCAAACTGGTAATGTTGTGTATTGGGATCAACAACAAAGTCAATATCCATACTACTACATTCAAGACGATGCACGTCGTTGCGGCGGATGCGGAGGGTGTGGTGGACGCTGTGGCGGTTGTGGTGGTGGTAGATGTGGCGGTTGTGGTGGACGTTGCGTAGGTTGCGCTGGCTGTTTTGGTTGCTTTAATTGCTGGAACTGGTGGGTTATTTAAGTATAGAAAATCCAAGTTATTTTATATGAAAGAAAGGTGTAAATACTGTTTATACTTTTCTTTCATTTTGTAATTTTGTATTAGTGTTAAGGGGGATTTATTTGTATACATACGAAAAGTTGATTTCTTGGGTAGAGAATATAAAAGAAAAAAATTATAGTTCTGCTACAGCTCTTTGTATTATAAAAGATAATAAAATCGTACTAGAGCATTATAGTGGTTATCACTCAAATACATCTACAACCAAGAGAGTAACAGCATCTTCACAATTTAACGTTGCTTCTGCTCGAAAAAGTTATTTAGGATTAATGATAGCATATGCGCTTTACGAGGGGAAAATAAATTCTATCGATGATGAAGCGATAAAATATTTTAAAGACTTTGATCCTGTATTGCTTGGTAAAACGACGATAAGACATTTAGTAACACATTCGCACGGATTAGAAGAAACGAATGACGGGACAATTTTTCGTGAATTTGAACCGGGACAATCATGGGCGTATAGAGATATTAATGTAAGAATGATGACACGTCTTATTTATCAGCTATATAACAAAAGTTTTCCTGAATTGTTAAAGGAGCGTGTGTTTAAACCTGCTAATTTTCAAGAAACAGGTTGGAGAGTTCAGCGAGATGAAAATTTAGTTGACGTTGTTAATAATCCAAATGAAGACGCAATTAGTGAAATTGGTACGGTAGATGACGGTACTGAAAAAATTTATTTGTCTCAGCTAGAGAATTTGCGCAGTGGGGTAATCTTCATTTAAATCAAGGTATGATAGATGATAAACAAATCGTTCCAAAAGAAGTTATAAAAATCGCTACGAGTTTGCAAAGCCCAACATTTATAAACAAAGAGCTACCACAAAATGGGGTGTTTTGGTTCATCCAAAATGAGCCTGCACAATTAAGCGAACTTGGTGAACGTATTCCAAAAGGATCGTATCAAATATTAGGGATTACTGGACCGACTATTTTAGTAATACCTGAATATAATGTAGTTGTTGCAAAAATGTATAATAAAAGATATAACTACGGTGGTGATAATTACTTATATTATTTACGTGAATTTAGTAATTTAGTCGCTGATACATTTAGTAACGGTAATAGGGCATAATTACTCCTATAACAAAAAGGAGTGATTGAAAGTGAAAGATAAAGTGAACAAAAATAAAAAGCAAAATATAAAAGATGTAAATACAGAACAAAATGCAATTTATAGCGATCCTAAAGATGCAGCTAATATGCAAACTGTACCGCAGCCGAAAGATTTTGATGAAATCGAATATTAATTTTTCATCCGACTATATGATGAATAAAAAATACGTCTTAAGTCTCATCACATATAAGAAATTATTTGATAACATATATACATAAGCATTTGAAAATGTCTTATCTTAACAAAGCTTTCTTTAGAAATATCTGATATAACCTGCAAAAGGCACTTCTTTATGAAGTGTCTTTTTGTGTATATGAACTTAATTACCATTTTCCGTACAGTATCTTGCAATTTATGATGGATATACTAACTGTGAAAATTCATGTCAAGATAAAAGAAGGGGACAGTTAGTATGAAACAAACTTCTATAAATCCGTTACTAATTGTTCTAGGTACAATCATTGTTCAAATTGGCCTTGGAACAATTTATACATGGAGTTTATTTAATCAACCCCTTGTAAGTAAGTTTGGATGGAATCTTAATTCAGTAGCGATAACTTTCTCCATAACAAGTTTTTCTTTATCATTCTCAACTTTATTTGCAGCAAAGTTGCAGAAAAAATTAGGACTGCGGAAACTTATTGCTACTGCAGGACTTGTTTTAGGACTCGGCTTAATACTTAGTTCACAAGTTTCTTCCTTACCACTATTATATTTATTAGCTGGTGTCGTTGTTGGTTATGCGGATGGAACAGCTTATATTACATCACTATCTAATTTAATTAAATGGTTTCCAAATCGGAAAGGGCTTATTTCAGGTATATCTGTATCAGCGTATGGAATGGGCAGCTTAATCTTTAGATATATAAACGGAAATCTTATCGATAACCTTGGTGTATCACAAGCATTCTTATATTGGGGTATTATCGTGTTACTTTTAGTATTAATCGGATCGTTCTTCTTACGTGAGGCAATTGTAAGTAATGCTGTAACTGAAACATTACACAATGACTATACTCCGCGTGAAATGATGCGAACGAAACAAGTATATCTGCTATTTTTTATGTTATTCACCTCGTGTATGGGTGGTTTGTATTTAATAAGTATGGTAAAAGATATCGGCGTACAACTCGTTGGACTTAGCGCAGCAACTGCTGCAAACGCCGTTGCTATGATTGCAATCTTTAATACAGTAGGTAGAATCATTCTTGGGACGTTATCAGATAAAATCGGCCGAATGAAAATTGTCTCTGCAACATTTATTATTATAGGATTGTCAGTCTTTACTTTAAGTTTTATTCCGCTAAATTACGGAATCTATTTTGCTTGTGTAGCAAGTGTCGCCTTTTGCTTCGGCGGTAATATAACTATATTCCCAGCTATTGTCGGAGATTTCTTTGGATTAAAAAACCATAGTACAAATTACGGGATTGTCTACCAAGGTTTCGGATTTGGTGCGCTTGCAGGATCATTCATTGGAGCGATACTTGGAGGATTTCAACCAACTTTCATTATAATTGGTGTTTTAAGTATTATTTCCTTCATTATTTCAATATTAATCCGTCCACCAACTGCAGAAAAGACAAAGGAACTAAAACATCTACATCGGAAAGTGGCGTAATACTAAAAAGAGTCCTAATATAGGGCTCTTTTTAGTACAAAACATTTTTTTGTGTAGAGAGAATAGATTTATTTAATTTAAAATGAAATGAGTAGCAGATACTTAGAATATTCATATTGTTTTATAAAGGAACTAACATGTTGCTAAAAAATATTTAGAAAATTACAGTTAACCAACTTTGTGATGGAACGTGCACTTCATTCATAGACCATTATTTTCTTATAAGTTTACAATGAAAGTAGTTGGCTTTTATTGATTACAACCATAATTTCTTCTGTTGTGGCATTCGCTACAACAAATATTGATGACATTTTTATACTACTTGTTTTATTTTCACAAGTAAGAACAGAAGTAATTAGGAAAGAAGGAAGAGCTGTCCGCGAAAAAGCTACGAGAAAAAAACTTTATATTGTTATTGGACAATATTTAGGATTTAGTATGATTATTTTTCTAAGTATCATTGGGTCTTTAAGCTCTTTTTTTATTCCTGTTTCGTGGATTGGGTTATTAGGATTAGTGCCAATTTATATGGGGGTTAAAGGACTATTGTCACTTCGTTCTTATAAAAGTAATGAAGTTATCGATAACGTTACTGTTTCATTATTTAAAGTAGCTTCAATTACATTAGCTAATGGAGCTGACAATATTTCGATTTATATACCAATGTTTGCTAGTCAAACACTTGAAACAAATATCGTTACATTAGTTATCTTTTTTTCCATGATAGCGATATGGTGTTTTATTAGCTACAAATTGATAAAAGCTCCTATACTAGCTAAAGTACTTGAGGAAAACTGTCATATTATTGTTCCAATTGTTCTAATTGGTTTAGGAATGTTCATTCTTTTTCGTAGTGGTACAATTGGACTATTCTCCTAAGGTGTTGAAATAACGGAAGTTTTCATAAAAAAGAATTGAACAACTTTAATATTTTTTTGAGCAATTACATTCATTGAGATTAATTAGATTCTACACAACGTATATAAGTCTTATTACAGATGAAATGTAGTAGGGCTTTTTTTATTTTAGTGAAATGAAACAATTGTATTAGTGATCTACGACTATTATTTAAACAGGACATTAGAATTATGAAGTTGAATAGCTATCGTAAAAGGAGTGTGATACTTAAAATGAAAATAGTACAGCAGTGGGTACAAGAAGATAGTGATTACATAAGAGAGAAAGTAATTGAATACAATCAAAAATATCTCGCAGATGAAGAAAAAACACCTTCAGAAAAGGTTAGTTTCATAGTAAGAGATGAAAAAGAAGAAATCGTAGGCGGGGTAACAGCGATAACTTTTTGGCACCATATACACGTTGACTTTCTATGGGTTTCTGAAGAATATAGGAATGAAGGTTACGGAACCAAGTTAATAAAACTTATTGAAGAATTTGCAATTGAAAAAGAGTGCAGGTTAATCAATTTAGATACTTTTAGTTTTCAGGCACCTGATTTTTATAAGAAGCATGGATATAAAGTAATCGGAGTAAGTGAAGATCATCCGAAAGGACACAATCGATACTATTTAGAAAAAAGGTTATAAAGTATATAGAATTCAAAAATGAATCAATTAGAGCATAAAGAGCGTACATTGAATAATCAATTTCAAAATACGCTCTTTTTTATTTTGTAATGAAGGACTATCGATTATTAACTTTGCTAAGAGCAGATAAATGAAATACTCAATTAACTTTTTTATATTTTAAAACGAATAAATGGTAGAATGTAACAAAGATAGAAAATTCCCATTATTAGAGGTGGACTTAGATGAAAAAAGTAAATGTTACATATGCACTTTTATACGATAAAACAAACGAAAAGATCTTAATGGTAAAAAACAAAGGGGAAAATGGTTCTTATTATACATTACCAGGTGGCGCAGTTAAATTAGGAGAAACGTTAGAAGAAGCAGTAATTCGAGAAGTAAAAGAAGAAACAGGGTTACATATAAATGTAAACGGGATTTGTTCTATCAGCGAAGCCTTTTTTGAGGAAAGAGATCATCATGCAATTTTCTTTAATTTTCTAGGTGAAATAATTGGCGGAGAGACATATATATCAAGGCCAAAAGAAATTGAAGAGATCACTTGGATGGAATTACATATAGCAGCTCCATATTTACGCATACCAGAACATTTACTAGATTTATTACAAAGGAAAGAAACAGTACCGTACTTTTTTAACGGAACAATCGTTCATCAATCTTCATAAAAATATTATCTCATGTAAGGTGGGGAAAACATGGAGTTCATCGTTAATCACAAACAATTTACTCAAGCACTTTCAGAAGTTAACAAAGCGATATCAACAAAATCTTTAATTCCTATATTATCTGGTATAAAAATAACTGCAGATCAATCTGGAATTACTTTAATTGCAAGTAACTCGAATATTTTTATCGAAAAATTCATTCCTGTTTCAATTGAAGACGAAAAGATTGCAACTATTATAAAGGCAGGAACTATTGTTGTACCTGCAAAGTATTTCATTGAAATAATAAAGAAAATGCCAAGTGATATAGCAATAAAAAGTAAGAATGAGCAATTAATTACGATACAATCAGAAGAAATCACATTAAGTTTAAATGGATTTCCTGCAGATGAGTTTCCGAATGTACCGCTTATAGACAATCATGCAGAAATCAAAGTAGAGACAGAGCAATTGATTGAAGTATTTAAACAAACAGTCTTTGCGGTAGCGAAAAATGAATCTAGACCTGTTCTTACTGGGGTGCATATAGAGTTATCTAATAATAAGTTAATTTGTGCTGCAACTGACTCACATAGACTAGCGATACGTGAAACATTGCTTTCCTCAGATGTAAAAGCAAATTGTATTGTACCAAGCGCAACCATTAGTGAACTTCTAAAATTAATGAACAGCAATTCGGAATTCGTATATATCTACCTTTCAGAGAGTCATATTATATTTACGCTCGGAACAACTACATTATATTCAAGACTAATTGAAGGGGAATATCCTAATATTTCCAACCTTATTCCAAATGACTTTAAAACGATTATTAACATAGATAGAAAAAAGATATTACAAGGTGTAGACCGATCAAGTTTATTAGCAAGTGAATGGGCCAATAACAATGTTAACTTAGAAATCATAAACGAATCTACAATTAAAATTTCTTCAAACGCTTCTCAAATTGGGCAAATATCCGAAACGCAACAAATAGATGCAATTCAAGGCGAAAAACAATTAAATATATCTTTCGATGGGCGTTTTATGGTTGATGCTTTAAGAGCAATAAAAGAAGAAACGATTACTTTAAGCTTTGGCGGTTCTATGAGACCGATATTGATTGAAGCAGGAGAGCAATCTGCAGCAGTACATCTTATATCACCAGTAAGAGCTTATTAGGGATAGAGGAAGGGATTACATTATGTACAAGCAGACTTTTGTTTTATGAAATCATAAATTAATACATTATAAGAATGATGTATTAGTATAGCAAACAGTTTACTAATTCCTACATAATATAATTCATAGACAAAGCAGCAATGGTAATCTGAAATACAAAGCAAAATAATAATAACCTAAATATAAAAGCCATAGATTAATCGATATGGGGTGAGTACGATGAAGAAAATAATTGTTTTACTCATTGGTATAGTTTTAATTATTTTTGCTTTTTATCAATACAACAAAAAAGACTATGCAGCTAAAAGTGCTAACTTGTATGTAGAAGACTTTAAAGGGGCAAATGATTCAATAAAAATACAATCTGCTATTAATAAAGCAGCGTCTAGTAAAATAAAAACCGTATTGCTTGATGATAAAAAGTATAAAATCACGTCACCAATCACTGTTAAAAAAGGTGTGAAATTATTATTTGGTTATGGATCACAATTTGTGGTTGAGGGAAACTTTAGAGTTCTAGAACTAGAGAAAAACGCATCCATTGAAGGAGCGTATATAGCTATTGACGATCCTAAATTTAACTCTGAAGTTATTTATTTAGACGGTAAAAATAAGTATTATAACACTTGGAACAAAACACAAATAAAAGATATAAATATTATCAATTGGACGGAAACGAATAAAGGTACCGGAATTTCTTTATACTCTGCTGGAAAAGAAAATGAAATTTCGTTTGTTAACTTCGAAAACATTAAAATTGTAGGAATGGAAACCGGACTAAAATTAGTAGCAAAAAAACCGAGCACCGGACAAGCTTGGATAAATGCCAATCGTTTTATGAACTTTTCTTTAGAAGACTGTGTAAATATGATTTATATGGATAGTCAAGTAACTACGCCAAATGAAATTAGTGGGAATCAATTTACAAATCTTCAAATACAGCCTTCAAATAAAACAAAAAGCATTATACAGGTAAGTGGGCAGCATAATGAATTTCATGGGATGGTATGGGATTTAAATAAAATAAAACATGAAAACGAACTCGTTGAACTGACTGATAAGAGTATGAATACAGTGGTTGAAATGTCCAGTGTACCAGCAAATAGAGTTTTAGATAGTGGGAAATCCAATATAGTGAAATAAGTTTAAATACAGAAAACAGAGCGAATTCTTTATAAAAGGATTCGCTCTGTTTATATTTTAAAATTAAATTTCCTTCCACCAATCTGATGAAGGATAATTTGTAGATTTAAACGTAATAGATTCGCCAATTTGAGGCGTTGTAATTTTAACTCCTAAACGGTTAGCTTCTTTCGTAACACGTTCTATCGGGTCACTCCATTCGTGTAATGCTAACGTAAAAGCACCCCAATGAATCGGAAGAAGTAATTCTCCTTTAACATCAATATGAGCTTGTACCGTTTCTTCAGGCAACATATGAATCGCAGACCACCTCGGATCATATTGCCCGCATTCCATTAATGTAAGATCGAATGGACCGTATTTATCACCAATTTCCTTAAAGTGAGGGGCATAACCGCTATCACCACTAAAGAAAATTTTAGTCTCTTGACCAAGAATAAGCCATGAACACCATAATGAACGATCTCTATCTGTCATACCACGTCCAGAGAAATGCCTTGCAGGTGCACATACTAACTTAATATTATCAAACGTAATTTCGTCCCACCAATTATGCTCACTAATTTTATTAGGCGAAACACCCCATTTAATAAGATATTGTGCAACTCCAGTTGGAACATAAAAGTGCTTTGCGCGATCTTTTAACTGCATAATACTTTTGTAATTCAAATGATCATAGTGATTATGAGAAATGATAATCGCATCAATTTCTTGAAGGTCATCACGTTCTAAAGAAAAAGCACCACTATAGCGTTTACTATTAAACAAAGGAAATGGGGAAGAGGCATCTCCAAACATCGGGTCTAATAACAGTTTTTTACCTTCGATTTTCAAAAGAGAAGCAGAATGGCCAAACCATGTAACACTCTCTAACGATTCATTATCTTTATTTGATAAAACGATAGGCAAATCCTTTATAGGACGCAGCTTTGATTTTATTTTAAAGTAATCCGTCATTAAACTTATAATATCTTTCGGTTTAAAACTCAAATCAGTATGAATTTGATTTGTATATTTCTTATTCATTCGTTCTCCTTTTTACGATTAACAATTTACGTATGTTGTTATTGTAGCTATTTGTAGTTTAAACTATATTATTTTACCTTTCATCTAAAATGCCTTGTATTTCATAAATCCGTCAAATTCATTATTTGTATCTATAAAGTACAAATCGCACAGCAGCAGCTAAGACAAATATTAAGTACATGTAAATTGTTTTTATTTAGTAAATTCCTTCTTATACGCAACGAAGAACATACGTTTCGTTGTATGTTATAGAAGAAAATATGTCTCTAATAAAAGAAAGAAAGGAGAGGATGTAAGTGCACATAGAGCGAAAAAAGAAATCAAAATGTAAACTATCAAAATCTGAAATCATGCATTTGTATACTGAAGGGAAGAGCACCTTAGAAATCGCTATGCTTGCTAATGTGTCTGCAAGGTATATTCGTATGGTTTTATCAGACAATAACGTACCAAGGCGCGCTATAGGGAGTTGGAAAAGAAAGTATGACATAACAGAAGATTATTTTAAAACGTGGTCAAACAATATGGCTTATATTTTAGGGTTTATAGCAGCAGATGGTGTTATACAGAAAGAAAATCAATGTGTCAGTATATCTCAAAAAGAAAGTTATATTTTAGAAGATATAAAACAAGAACTAAACACCAACCAGCCACTATATCGAAATAAAAAAACAGGCGTATATATGCTAAATATTAATAGCAAAACAATAAAAGACGACCTTATGAACATACACGGAATTATGCCATGTAAATCATTTAACATCGAATTTCCTTTTGTACCAGAAGAATATTTGCATCATTTTGTTCGTGGGTATTTTGATGGGGATGGTCATGTTAACTCTCACAAATACTTTGTTAGTTTTGTTGGAGGATCATATAATTTTATGAATTCTTTTAAAGATATCCTTGAGAATAATAAATTCCAATTAAGTTTTGTTGACAAAGAAAAACAATATCGTATTTACCTAAGTGGTAAAAATAATGTTATTAAATTTTCACGGTGGATTTATAAAGATAAAGGTTTACATTTAAAGCGTAAATATAATATTTTTCAACAAAAAGAATAATGTCATGATGATCGACTAATCTACGAGCAAGTTCAATTATAAAAGCAAAATCTACGATGAATTATTAATCGAAATCAAATTAATTATAAATACAGTTTAGTTAATCTAAAAAGCAACTTGTTTAAAATTAATGATTAAACAAGTTGCTTTTATTTTGTTTATTAACGATTATATACAAGAATATAAATTACGAATTCCAAAGCTATCAAATCACATCAATTCAAAAACAATGAACTAATCACTAATAAAGAAAAGGGAAGTGTAAAACATTCAACTAATATATAATAAGTTTATTACTTTTTACTAGTTGACATAATATATATTATAGGCAGTTATAGAAACAAAGCAATATCAGGTATCAAAACCCAAGTAAACTATACTTAATGAGACGAAACGGAGATTTTTAGTGAGATTCACAAGAAATCTTATCTAAACAAATTTCTTCAGTTTTTATCGTTTTTATTTGTTATAAATTCATCACAGCAAATCTTAATCAATAATCACTTAAGATTTAACGAATTAAAAACATTTTTGATTGGTAAGAAATTTTTATACAGAAAAATTATTTCTATACAAAATATAAATTAGTAATTTTATTTTATGTTTTACTTAATGAATTTATTGCTATTTGCACATGTTTTACAACTTTACATTATTTGTTGTTATTTCTGTTATTTAGGCTTGACTTTCATTACACATTGTTTTTTATTCTAGTTAACATAACGCTTATTTTTAACATAAAAAAATCCTCCTCACCTTCAGGAAGATTTTTTGTTTGCTATTATTTTATTTATATCTTCTAGTAACAATCCCAATTGTAAATGACATTGGAAAAATCTAGATTTAACAAATCTTCCTTACGTATAAAGAAATTAGCAACCCCAGAATCGCCCCACATAATATTTAATGAATCGTCTGTATCGATTTGCAGCAATAATATGTCATGTTGCTGGTATTTTTCTTCCCATTCTCTCGGATCTGTCTGTGTGAAAAATGGATAACCACCAATTTTATGTCCTTGATCTTTACATAAATCATCATACAGTTCGCCTAATTCTGTATTATTTTCTTCATCAACAATTTCTTCCCAATCAATGTTATCACTAAAAATCATTTCAAATCGATAATCTCTTGGTGTTACTGGTTGATATGCCAACTCAAACTTTAGTTTTGCTGCTTCGGGTATGATAAAATTCTCTAAATCTAAAGTGTTTAAATAACTAAAATCAGTAATAACCTTATTTAAATCTTCTATAATTGTAGAATGATAAATAATTCGAAAGTCTTTTTGGACTGTTGGATGATCAAAATCTGCTCCAAAAAGATCTTCTTCAGCACTTATGAAAAACTGTAACATTCCATGTTGAGGCATATGTTCAATGTTTGGTATTTCTTCAAGGTTTAACTGCGCAAGTAGCATCATAGGTTGTCCGTTTGAGTCTTTAGGATGCTCTTGATCTATAGGTAAATACGGATATCCACCAAACTTACTTTCAAAAAGCGTTGTCTCTGCTTGAGTTCCAGACACTTTAACATACGGTTTCACACTTTCTTCTAAAATACTACGATACTGTTCTAGTTCTTTCGGAATTTGAAGTTGATACGTATTCTTCACTACATTTGCCTCCCTTTAGTAATGAAAATGAATTGAAAATGCCTAACTTAATTATATAGCAAGCGATAGCTTAATTGAAAATCGTTAAAAATCCATTTTCACCCTCATTTTTTGCGCGCTTGGTGGACAAAGTAGATTATGTTCTAATACCTTTTTATTAATAGTTCGAATTAAATCCGCTGCTTCTGCAGTATTTGTATTTTCTTTTAGCTTTTCTTTTAAATCGTCAATTTCTTTTGAAAGCTCAATCCACCTAGGTAAAACATGATTATTTGCTAAAGTTCTATAAAGTTGCTTTTCAGGATTGTAAGAAAGATCTTTATCAAGATTAAGAGGTTTCCCTTTACCAGGTAAATTATCAAAAGCTCCTTTCTGTTCTGCTTGTTTAACGATAGAACTAATATGATCCTCATACGTATAGGACCAAACTTTCTCATCTTTTACTAAAATCTCTTGTTTTTTTAGTTTTTTATCGAGTTCTTCCTGCTTCATAGATTTTCTCTCCTTTTTATTTTAAAGTGTGGTTTTTATCTATTTCAAAGCTTTCAATCCATCAAACAACTTTTTTCACCCTCACATGCTATCATGACCGTCTTGAAACTCTTCATAAGTGGTTTTTGTACCCTTTATCTTTTAAAGCTCTATACAAGTGATTATTGGCCGTTAAAAGAGGTTTATTTTCAAGTTGTCCTGCTACCATATAAAAGTGAAGTTGAGTTGCATTAGAATTTATAGATGAAATTTGATTTTCAATCCAAGGAATATCGTTTTCAAAAGTTAGTTCTTCTAGCTGATTAACATGATCACAGCAATACATGGCGGTATTCCATTTTCGTAAATTAAATAATTGAGTGTTTTTGCGATTGAAGATTACTTAATGCATGGATTTTTATTAAAGACAATGAAATGTTCTTGAAGATGTGAAGTTTGAGAATAATTATGAGGTAGATCAAGATGTTTTGCCCTTGCTGCAATGTGGCAGTAAGGATATTTAATTTTGATAGAATGATATAAGAGCCTTGCTACACTTTTGTAATAAGACTCTTTAAATGAGTTATTTACTAGAATAATTGTCTATTGCTTGAATAGAAAGTTCCAACGATTTTATTCTTCTTTCTAAAAGCGTTCTTTGAGGACTCCCAAGCTTTGACTTAACGTAAATCTTTTCAATTGATGGAAGCAAACCAATTAGAACATTACGAGCTTCTGCTAAATCTTCCTGAGTATAATGATGAGTTTCTTGCTTCCAAACACTTTCTAACATAGCTAAGCCGATACTAGCTGCTTTGAGTCTTTTTTTCACTAAAGTAGTATTTGATCCTTTTTGAGTCATCTGTGATAAGGCATTTTCAAGTTTACTAATTGTTGACTGTAAAGATTTTATTGATTCTACTTTATCTATATTTGATACGTTTTTCATGTTAATGTTATCCCTTCTACGTTGCTAACTTGTTTTGTTTAATGTTCAATGAAATCCTTAAAAGTTTGATTTCACTCGAAATATTTTAACATAAATAACTAACTGTATTCGAGTTGGACAATAACTTAAAGCAAAACAGCTATTCCTCTCTCCTCCCCTGTAGCATTCTATTATATGTACTTCTTTCTTCTCATTAGAATTCCTATATAAACTAGTTGTTAATATTGAATGTTTTATGAACAAAAAAACGTACAAGTAATGTAACCTGTACGTTTTCGCTTTTATTCAGTAAGGTAATAAAGTAATAGCTTCCTGGTCTTCTCATAACTTATGAAATCTCTATACAAAATGGGATAATTCACAATTTCTGTTTCTAGAAAACGATATTGCGGAAACCACTCAAAAAACGATTTTCTTAACCACTTTATTTGTTGAAACGTAATGTTCTGTTCGTTTCCATTTAGTACAGAATTTAAAGTAGCTGCTGTATGCATCCAATAATGATTAAAATCAGCGTTTATACAATCATCTTCGGTAAATTTACTTTTTAAGTCTCGCTGCAATTTTGCTGTAGCACGATAAGGAAACGGTTTATGCAGTGGACTATGCATTTTCTGCAATTCTTTAAAAATAATTTGTTTTCCTAACTTCAACTTTCTCCTCCTTTATTTCTCTATCCAATTTAATAAGTTTTCATAATGATATTGAGCATCTATATACCCAAGATTATATAGATTAACGAGCTTTTCCTTATTTCTTTCTATTCCGCTTATAGGAAGCTGTACACTTGGTTGAATTACATAAAAATTATCTTTTTGTTCTTCTCGATTCATATAAGATATCGTCTCATTATAAAAACGATAATGGTCTACTAAATTCTCTGCGATTTTCGGATATTTTCTATATAAAATTTTAGCCAGGCCTGAAAATTTATTTCGCTGCTTCTCATATCCTTCTGGCTTTGTCATAATGACAACGTTCTTTTCATAACCATCCTTTTGGGCTTTCAAAACTGGTATAGGGTCTATAATCCCTCCATCTAATAATTTTCGATTATTATATTCTACAGCAGGTGCTATAAACGGTACAGAGCTTGAGGCGCGAATGATTTTTAAAATATCGTTTCCGTGTTCTGCTTTATTATAATAAATGGCTTGTCCTGATTCGCAATCAGTCGTCCCTATGACAAACTGTTCATTACATTTTAAGAAAGTTTGAAAATCAAATGGTACAATTTTATTAGGTACTTCATCAAATAAAAAATCCATTCCGAATAATTCGCGTTTTTGAATCAAATTTCGATAAGATATATAACGGTGATCTGCTACTAGCTCTGTATTTACTTTCTTATTTCTCCCTTTTTGACGTGATAAATATGTTGCTCCCATACAGGCTCCAGCTGATACACCGACTACATACGGAAAGAATAAGTTCTTTTCCATGAAATATTCGAGTACACCTGCAGTATATAAACCTTTCATTCCTCCGCCTTCTAATACTAAACCTATATTCTTCATGCTATATCCCTCTGCTTCTTTTTTCTTAATTTCATATTAGCACAAGATTTTAAGATGAGGTTATATAAACTAATTACAACAATAACCAGAAACTACTAAAGTAATGTCATAATATCTTTGTGAGTAACATGTTACAATATAAGTAATTCATTCCACATATATTAAAGGAGGAATTTAATATGGGTTTATTTAGCGGTATTTTAGGAAATGCATCAAATACGAGTTCTGAAAGTGTAGAACGTGATTTAGAGAAGATTATGCTAGACGATGAAAAAGTAGAGCATGCTTATAAATTAATTCGTGATCTAATCGTATTTACAAATCGTCGTCTTATTTTAGTAGATAAACAAGGAGTAACTGGCAAAAAAACAGAATACCATTCTATTCCTTATAAAAGCATTACACAATATAGCATCGAAACGGCTGGGCATTTTGATTTAGATGCAGAACTTAAAATTTGGGTCTCTAGTATGGAGGATCCAATTACGAAAGAATTTAAAGGTGACGATAGTATTTTAAGCATTCAAAAAGCGTTAGTAACCTTTACGGCAAAGTAGTGGTTTTCGTATTTTTATTCATTTTTAAAATTACTAATCCGAGTATTTTGGAAGAACATACATTATTTTTGTATATTTAATCTAAAATAACATAAAAAGGTAAAGCGTATTTTATATGCTTTACCTTTCTTTTTTGTAATAAATAAGTGTAGTTTCATCATTTAATTTCTTTATAACTTCTGTTCTTTTATACTCCATCTTTTCATACAAAAAACAATTTTTCTCTTCTTCTAAAATAGTAGCAAGTTCCCAGCTCGTTGCTTCAGGAAACATTTCCTCAATTAATGTAAGTACCTTTTGGGCAATTGCTTTTCCTTGATAACTCGGATGAATAAACATTGGACTGATCCAAAATTTAGAGGGTGTTTCTTTTTGTGAAATGCATATCGCTCCAACAAGATTCATTGCCACTATTATTTTATAGAAGCCACCGTCTACATGATTTATTCTACAAATAGTTTTTTCGATAGTTTCATTTGCTGGATTAGTTTCATAGTCTTTATATTTATGTAATAAAGGGCTAAATGAGTCTATTTGCATTTGAAATATAACTTCTGCATCACTTTCTGTCGCCTTCTCTAATATAATCTCCATGTTACCAATTAAGTCGCTTTCTTAACGAGGTAATATGAGCGGTATGATGACGACCATGCCATGCGTATAGTCCTATTGCAACAGCAAGTTTTGTTTCACCAGTTTCAGGATGGTTAAATGTCTTTTCTAAATCTTCAATTTCTAGAGAATATAAAAGGTTAACCCATCTTTTATGTAATGAATCTAGCATTACTAGTGAAACATCTACCGGTAATTTTGAATCGGGTAACTCTGCCCACTTCTCTTCTTTATACGGCTTAATAGTTGGATTCTTTTCTGTCAGTGCTAATTTAAAGCGTATGTAGCTATTCATATGGCTATCAACAACGTGATGAACTACTTGACGTACAGTCCACCCTCCAACGCGATATGGTGTATCTAACTGCTTCTGATCTAAATCTTTAATTGCCTTTGTTAGTTCATGAGGTAAATCTTCAATTTCTTGAATCCATGTATCAATCATTTCTTCAGTTATAGGACGTTTGTATGTAAATTGGCCAATTGGATAACGTAAATCATTCATGAATAAGTCCTCCTTATTATAAGCGTGAAGTATTTCTCCAAATATAATGTACAAACTTCACATGTTCTCCATTTAATTCTACAGAAGTTGTATCTGATTCGTTTTGATAAGAAGAAAATCCGCTTTTTTCTAGTACAATTTTTGATGCGAGATTATTAGTAGTTGTTTTAGCATGAACCCCATGAATTTCATTATTTTTCGCTACGTCTAAAATTAATTTTACGGCTGCTGTTGCAACTCCTTTTTTAGTAAATTTTTCTCCGACCCGATACCCTAGCGAACTAATTCGAGTTTCTGTATCTATATCTACTAAATTTATTCGTCCTACAATTTCTTTTTCTTCATTACGAATTAAATAAAAATAAGAATCTCCATCCGCCTGTTCTATTAATAAATCGTCTAGTAGTTTTTGGAAATATTCAAATTCAAAATATTTCGAGCCGCGATTTGGTACCATTGTTTCAAAAAAAGATTTATTCGTAAGTTCAAACATAAATAAATCCTTAGCATCTTGTTTCTTTAGTTGCTCTATGTATATTTCCATCCCGTATTCTCCTTCTTGATTTACTAACTGTTATACATTCTTTTTTAATCAATTATATTCCTGCTATTTCTTTCGATTAAGCAATACAGATAGTAGCACTTTCGGATGAAAAAGATGAAATGGACTACGAATCAAATTCATCACTCGTACTAACCGAATATAAACATCAGAATTACTTGCGGATAGTCGATATATTTGTTTCGTATACCATAGCTGAAATTTTTGTTTTGTAGTTAATTCTCTCTTTAACTGCGGGTGACGTGATATTTCCGTTGTTGTCATATCCCATGGGGTTTCTATTATATTAGCTGCCTTTTTATAAAATTGTTGTGTAAATGTTTTATCAAGTTGTTTTCTACCTTGCAGAAGTAATTGCAATTGGTGAGCCTCCATAGCAGCAACTGATACACCTTGGCCGAAAACGGGATCAAAACGACATTGCGCATCTCCAACAACTAATAATCCTTCTGGTACATTATTCACTAAATCAAATCGCCGGCGTACTTGATAAGGAATTTTGTATGTCTTTATATCAGTAATTCCCTCAGCCTTGTTTAGGAAATCTGTAACATTAGAAATTGATAGGTTTTCAGCAAAATCATAAAACTCATCATCTGTTTGTGGTGCTTTCTCGTTTGCGTATCCACTGAAAGTAACAAAATAACGATTATCTTCTATCGTTTGAATAAGAACGCCATAAGGGTTATCAGGGAAACTCGGAGACATTAACATATTACAACAGTCTAACTCCTCATTTTCTTTAAGTTTGAACATTTTCGTTGCGTAAAATAAATCAATACGAACTTTCTCTTCTTGTACTTCAATTCCGTATTCTCGTAACCACTCTATACTTTTTGAGCCAAATCCACTCGCATCAACAACAAGATCTGCATGGACTTCTTCTTGTGTATCAGTCTCTAAATATTTAACTTTTACTCCACACACTTTGTTAAGCTTTTCATCTATCAATAACCCTTTAACCAATGTTTCATATTTAATAGTAATATTTGAAATTTGATGTATTCGTTTTTGAATATGCCATTCTAGCAAAGGACGACTTTGTTGAATCATATGTACTTCCCCTATGAACGGTTGTTTCCATAGACCGAATTGATGCCATTTCAAATCACGTGTAAAGTTGTTTATAATACTGCCCGCTTCTATTAATTCATGCGTAATAGTAGGAAACAATTCTTCAATTGCTTTTTCTCCACCTTTTAATAACACGTGAGGATGATTACTTTGTGTAACTCTTTTTCTTGAAGCTTTTCCATCCCATTTTTCACCGACTTCTAAAATGATTACTTCTTTAAAAGAAGTTGATAATGCTTTTGCTGCAAACTTTCCTGCCATACTTCCACCAATAACGATAGCCTTATTAAACATGTTTTCCCCCTTAATAAAAAGAGATCCTGCCTTGTATGAATGAAACAGGATCTTAAACTAATTAACTTCTTTTTCATTATACTTAAAATACATCAGTAAATTGCAACGTTAAAATTAAAATACCTAATCCCCATACGTAATACGCGAATACTTTTAAGGAGTGGCGTTTTAAATATTGAATCATCCATGAAACGGCTATGTATCCAAAAAACGATGCTGATAACGTTCCGACAATTAAAGATGTACTAGAAATAGATTCTGCTTTCCCTTGAAAAACGTCTACAAATTGCAAAATGATAGCTCCGGCGATTGCTGGTGTCGAAAGTAAAAAAGAAAAGTAAGCAGCTGTTTCACGGTCTAATTTTCTCCATAATGCAGCGACAATTGTCATTCCAGAACGGGAAATGGCTGGAAAAATAGCAGCCGCTTGAAATGAACCGATAATTAATGCGTCTTTATATGTTATGTCATCCATTTTTTTACGACCATTCTTTTGTTTATCTGCCATGTAGAGAAAGAATCCGGTCACTAAAAACTCCCAACCGATTGTGATTCCTGTTTTTGAAATATCTTCAAAGAAGTCTTTAAACAATAAACCAATTACAACTGCGGGTATTGTCCCAACGATAAGTAATAACATGAGCTTTGAAAATGGGTTTTTAATTAAATATATAAATTCTTTTTTGTAATAAATAAACACTGCAAGTAAAGTCCCAATATGCAACATCGTATCTAAAAATAAGCCTGCTTCATCTAATTGAAATAAATGTCTTCCTAAATAAAGATGTCCGGTACTACTGATTGGTAAAAATTCTGTTAAACCTTGAATTATACCTAATATGAAAGCTTCTAACCAATTCATGATGGTCTCCTTTCTCTTTTGCTTGTACCAATATATGAAGGTTAAATTTTCGATATGAAAAAAACTATATTTCTCTATGAATTTACTTTTAATTTATGGATATATATGTAAAGAGAATTAAGGAGGGTTATTATGTGGAAGCACACAAAATTCGGTAATGTATTACTTTGGATGGGCCCTATCCTTGTATTTTTAGGACTATGCATGACAAATGTTATTTCAGATATTCCTTTCTTTGAGGGAAAACATAAAACGCTTGGTATTGTACTTATATTTATAGGGATATTCTGTTTTATTGTGGCTAATCATTTAAAAAAAGGAGAAAGATATGAAGAATAAATCTAAATAAAAAACAATCCTGGCATATTAGCTAGGATTGTTTTTTATTAATGTTGATTATTTGTAGAATACTTTATCAACGTTATATTTCGCTTTGTATTCATTAATGATATATGTTTCGTAAATTTCTCTTTCTGTTGGATCTTCTACGATACATGCATCAATGCGGTATACTTCATCACGGTGATTTTTAATTGGTGATACATTATCTTCAAAATGCTTCTTAATACGTTGTCTAATTTTACGAGCTTTACCTACGAAAAGTAGTTCGTCATTAATATTGTAAAACATAAAAATGCCGCCTTTATCTCTAGGGAACAAGTGGAAATCGATAAATCCATTAATTGGAGTAATGATTGGCTCGTCTCCTTTAATAACTTGTTTACGTTCAGTAATTGTAACATCAACTTCAGGGATACTAATTTTAATCAAGTTCATTCACGTCCTCTTTTATTATAAAGATAAATAATAGCATACATAAGTAAGAAAAGCTATGTTCAGGGGCATATTTCATTTTATAATTCAAATATTATAGGTGTATCATGTAAACTTTTCTTCCAAATCATATGATCACTGGATTCTCCCCAGTAATCTTTCAATACATAGCTAGGTTTTCCGAACTTTTTCATCCATATACTTTGCGCATTTTTATATCCACTATCTAAACAATATTCTGTTATCCCTCTGCTAAGTAATGTAAGAAACATTGTATGTAGTAATAAACTCCCTATTCCCTTTCTTTGATACTCCGGAAGTATGAATACAGTTCCTATTTCATACAAATTTTTAAGTACACCACCTGTACAACTAGTAATCAATGTACTTGCTGGACCGGTTTCGATTGTTCCAATGATTTTATCATTACTTGTATCAATCGCTAATAAAAAGTAACGACTTTCTCCGTTACTTTCAAAATCACTTTTCAAATACTGCTTTTTTGAGTTAATTTCATTTTCTATATCATCCAATAATTGTGACAATCCTTCATTTTTGTATGTATTCGTAATAACGATACGGAAAAATAAATATAGTTCATCTACATCATTCAAATTCGGTCTTCTAACTGCAACGTTAGTCATGAATGCATTCTCCAATCTTCATTATGCCATTGTCAATACAACACTTTACATAATCTATTCATCATTATTCTGCAAAAACCTGCATAAATCCAGCAGTATAGAAAGCTCAGTATAAATATTGATAAAATAATTTTTATGTCCATAGTTGTATGAACAGTAGGACCAAGTACCGGAAAACGGAAAATATCGAGAACGATCATAATCCCTATAAGTAGACAAGTCGCTGAAAAGGAAACAATCCAAATTCTCCTCTTGAATTTTAAAAAGGCTAGTCCTAAGGCTAGACCTAATAAGCCTGTAGTAAAAGGAAAGACAATTAGTTCACTTGGCTCAATAATAAATAATAGAAAAATAGTAAGAATATAAGAAAGTATTCCCTCACGAATAGAATAGAAAATAGCAAAAAAAATTGGCAATGTCGAAAATGGACTAATGAGTAAACCTATACCAGGAACTAAGTTTCCTGCTGCTTGAAACATGGTGGCCAATGCACTCATTAAAGCTGTAAGTACTAACTTATTCGCAAGGGACAATTTTCTTTTATGAACAAAGTTCGTATCATGTTCTATCATCAATTGATACCAATAACGTACAAACCAATTCATTAAAATACCCCCTAAAGATACCTCATTCATTACTTTCTATATTATTCATACACTAGTGGTTTATGAGCTGCTTTCTACTTGTTATGAATTACTAGACAATAAAAGACTTTTAGGGGGATAAATTGTGCGTTTTGAAACAAAATGAATTCCCTGGATTATTAAACTGCGAGTGTATATCGTATCAAGGAACAATTTCGAAAATGGTACCTTTGTTAAAATCAGTTACTTTCATAGAACCGTAAACTCCTAAATATAATCTAGTTTGATTCAAATTTGTTCCTAAACTCATATAATAAGCTTCTTGCGTACCAAAATCATAATTGGTTTCAATAGCATGAAACTCAGCATGTTTACCGTCTGTACCTGCTCTAGTATAGGCTAAAACCCCCTTAACTGGAGACTGTGATTCTTCTTTCTGGGCAAGGTCAGTAAATACGACGCTACTTGTTAAATTCGGGATTGCAGTTCCCATATACGGCTGAACTCCTGTAAGTGAAGTTCCTCCAAATTTATCGGGTCTGGAATCTTTATGAAAATAACTAAGTAGAGGCAGAATACGCTTCACTGAAGTTTGTATCGTTTCATCATAATAAGCCATTGTTCTCTCATCCAAAGTCTGATTCTCAGAACAATGTCGTATAAAAGAAGTAGGTAAATCCCCTTCCCATCCTCGCCACCCAAAATTGATAAACCCATCTTGAGTGGGAGTTAGCCTCATAAAATGCATTTGAACAAGTTCTGTAACCGGTATAGGTTTATATTGAATAAATGAAAAAATAGACTCTACAATATCCTGTCCGACATTTCCGGTGTATTTGATATATTGATTATAAAACCTTTGAAATGAAATGCCAGTTATATTACGTACTCCTTTTGCAATTACTGTAAGTGTTTCTTGTATAGATAAAGGAAGTTCATCGAAGCGTGTAACTACAGGAGGGTTATTTATAAATGTATTTTTACTTACATCGATTTCAATTATTTTACCTGCTATTTCTAAATCATCTTGGCTTAAATTAAATGGATCATAACCTGATCCGCCATCTCCATTTGTAAAAACAAGTTTTCCAGTCTCAGGTGAAAAGTTTAAACTATTGACTCCGTTATGATTAAAAAATGGTCTTCTTACATTCAGTAATGTTCGTCGCTTTTGAGCTTGACCATTAGATTGTAAATTCCATTCTTCCACAGTATCAATGTGATCATATTGCGTATTTCTATTAACCCACTTTAAATTTAACGTTTTAGGGTCACAAGGATTCGGTTTAAATTGTTCAGAAAGTGCACCTAGCCCTTGAGTTCCGGCTACTGAATAATGAAGATAAAATAACCCATTTTGATAAAATTTTGGATGGAACGCAAGTCCTAGCAATCCGCGTTCATCATAACCGCTACTAGAAACACCTTCTTCAAATGTACCTAATTTAATAATTTGTTGACGAATATCTAAAAATGTCTTTATAACGCCGTCCCCTATGTAAAAAATCTCTCCTAATTGGGTTGCGATAAATAGTCTTTCAGTCGATTCACCTGGAAGTATCGTTGTTTTCAATACGGTTGGTAAATTTATATTATGAATAATGGGTCGTAAACTAACTTTAACTTTTGTCAATTAACTGTACACCCCTTTTTCTTCTTTTTTATAGAAGAATATGATTAGAGTAGTTCTGTTAGTATCGAATAAGTCGTATTCCTTTTTATTACAATTTTGTATATAATATAATTATAAATACTCTGGGGGACGAACTATGATAATCGTACTACAAATCATCTTACCAATAATTTTCGCAGTCTATTTATTTACCCTCTATCGTAATACGACTATTGGAAAAGCCGCTTTTCTTTTAGCGATCATTATAGGGATTTTCGGTTTGGAGAATATTTTTCAATATACTAGTCTAACAGATCATGCTATTTATCCATATTGGGGAAGTTTGAAGGCTGTTGTTATCGTTTTATCAGTCGTATTTCTATTTAAAAAAGGTGGTTTAACAGGAAAATATTGATTTGTAATGCGTTACATATTTTCTTGTTAAATTGCTTTTATTTTATAAAAGAAGAAATATTTATGTGAAAATAAGAAGGGATGTGTTACATATGTCTATAAATATTATTTCAATAATCTCTATCATAATATGGATTGTGTTAATTACAGAACTTATAAAACCTTCAAAAGAACAGAATGGACGAAAAATAGTAACTTTAGTAACTGCTGGTTCCGTATCAACACTTATTTTGACGGTTTCATTTATTCAAAATATCCCGTTTTGGAATTGATAGTGATATAACTAACAAAAATATGTATAAATAAAAAGATTAGGATTCACTCCTAATCTTTTTATATTTTGGGATAGCACCACATGCCCAGCAAGCTAAGGTCTTGAAGTAGCCCCTAAACAAAATTTTAAATTTTTCTAAAGTTATTTATGTGAATTCAAATCATTTTTAGGAACAATGCATTTCTTAAGTTTATGGCGATGTAGCGGGATAACCATTTGTTCAACTGGATACTACATGAAATTATAAAATTAGTACCGTACATATTAGACATATCTAAAATGTACGGTACTTTTGTTTACTATTGGTACACTTATCTACTTAAAGGTAAGTATGTGGTCCTTTTACAATTTGAATTTCTTTTTAAGTTTCTTATATTTTCTGTACGAACGTCTAACAATGTTTAACATAAAATACGGTATTTTAACGGGGAGAGGCAATTTATAAATGAAAGGAAAATAAAAGGTGAAATATGCCTTTTCTAGGTCTCTCCACTTACTATCTTCTTTTGTTTTTAAGAAATCAGATACATCGACTACATATCCCCTTCCTTTTTCCATCATCACATTTTTCCCGTGAACATCACAAGGAGTTAACCCTTGTTCCCTCGCATACTCTAAAGCCTCATTAATATCAAGTATTACTTGCTTAGGAATTTTAATCCCCTTATGAATAGCATCGTATAAGGTAATTTCTTTTAAACGTTTCAATACTATGAAATTTTCTCCTTTATATATAAGCTTTGAATAAGAAGGATGATCTCCAATTCTTCGGTATACTTCTGACTCTTTTTCAATTCCTTCTCCTTCTCGCACGTAAACTTTCACTACCCAATCTTTGTATTCTTTGTGCATGAATACTGCGGCATAATTACCTGTTCCTAAACACTTCCAAAGTCTAGGAATATCTTTAACTACTACAGGCTCGAATTCATCCTCACTTCTTATACTTACCTCTTTTAATAATTCATCCTTTATCAATCCCACAAAACTATTTATACTCATCATTCCCACTCCGGTTTTGCTAAAAGGGGGCCCACCCACATTTTAACGAAAATATACACTAAGCGAATTTTAGCATAAAACGAGTCATCTTTCTTCTTAAAATAAAAAGCTAACTCGTTTTATTTAAACTGTTGAATACTTAATATTTATTCCGTTATTCATAGCCAAAAACCGTACGATATAAAAATATTTCTAACTATTTTCATTTTTTCAGAGTCAACTGTATAGGGCTTTTCTTAGTACAAGTTCTCTTAGTAAATTACCTATACAAAATCTATATTACTCTATTTTATAATCTAAAACATTGTTTAGAAGTGTAGCAAAGGTTTGTTAATGGTTCAATTCTTGTTCCACTACTATCTTTGTTAGCTAACACTTTTATTGTTTTAATAATCTTTTGTTTAATTCCCACAATGCTGTTTTGTTACTATCCCATTTCAAAAGCGTTACTGCTTCCTCAAAGCATAACCATTTATAATGGAAGTGTTCTTTAGATAATGATATGTTTTTTGTAGGGACTTTAACTCCAAAAGAAAATTCTTTTATTACATAAATCTCTTCTCCCCAAAGGAATCCTCCAACTACATCCTCTACTGGTAGTGAAGACACAGAATCTAATTGTATATATGGACATTCTCTTGTAATACCAGCCTCTTCAAACGCTTCCAGTTTTGCTGATTCAATAGGAATCTCACCGTCTTATCCGCCACCAGCTATTCCTTGCCAATAACCATAATCACTTCGGTTAAAAATAGCATATTGAATAGAATCGTCAGTTTTTATATAAGGAAATATCAATACTTGATATGGTGCTCTCATTACTTAACCTCCTCTCGAAAATAAGTTTTAAATCAATATGAATAAAGAGCCGACATCACAATTCTACATTATTAATGCAGGTTTATAATGTTGGCTCTCTATTTTTAAAGAATTTTATTTTTCATAAACAGGCTTACTCTTAACAGAGGAAAAACTGCTTATTCTCTGTCGAATTTGTTTAGCATGGTTTTTCCTAAATGTTAGCAGTACCCTATATTATTCAATTGCGCCAGCAACGTCATAATCATTTAAATCTAATTCAATCGGTTGTCCGAGCGCTAATTTAGCAAGTTCCGCTCCTAAGTATGGACCAGCTGTTAAACCCGAAGCTCCTAATCCATTCGCAACGAAAATTCCTTCAAAGTTAGGTAGCGGTCCGATAACAGGTAAGAATCCTGGTGTGAATGGTCTGAATCCAACTCTCGTTTCAAGCATTGTAGCATTTTCTAAGCCAGGTGCAACTGCTAATGCCTTATGGAATACTTCATGTAAACCACCTGCTGTTACACGATGATCGAAACCAGTATCATTCTCATGTGTTGCACCAATTACGACATGACCATTGTCAAACGTTAAAATATATTGATCGTTTGGTGGCATAACAACTGGCATATTTTCTGTTGCTGTATTTTCAATTTGCAGATGAACAATTTGTCCTTTTTGGAATGTAACTAAGAAATTAATTCCTAATGGGTTCAAGATTTCATTCGCCCATGCGCCTGCAGTTACAATAACCTTTTCCGCTAAAATTGTTTCATCGTTTACTGTAACTCCAGTAATATGATTTCCTTCACGGACCAATATGGCATCGCCTTTTATAAAAGTTGCACCATGTTTTTTCGCAGCACTTATTAATGCATTGCGTAATAATCTTCCATTCACTCGTGCAGCACCACTAATATGAACAGAACTATATTCGTCTGATAATGCTGGGAATAATTTTTTTGTTTCTTCAGCTGATAAGCGAGTGATTTCACCAATCTCTGGGGCATCTTCACGTCGTTTATAAGCTCGCTCTTCCATTTGATCTAACTTTTTCTCGTCAGTATGTAAACTAATTGCACCCACACGATTATATCCTGTGTCCGTTTCACCGTCTTCTTCTAATTGCTGAATTAACGAAGAATAGTAACGTGCACCGCCTTTAACAATTTTATACCATGCTTTATTACGACGCTGTGATAGCCATGGACATACAATACCTGCTCCTGCATCAGTTGCTTGCCCTAATTGTTGGCGATCCACGATAGTAACATTCGCACCTGCCTTAGCAAGATGATAAGCAGTAGACGCTCCTAAAATTCCAGATCCAACTACAATATACGATTTCATTTCAAACACCTTTTCTCTTTTGCTAATTATATAAATATAAGAACATTCCTTAGTATAATGGAAGGAATACTTTTTTCAATGTACTCATCACAATTAATTGTTGCAGCATTGTGACTTTCTTAATCATCATTTTTTCTTCTTACGGAATAACTCAATTGTTTTATAGCCTTGTGAAAGGATTTCTATCATTTTCTCTAGACGTTTTTCACGTGTTTTTTCTTGTTTTACAGAAAAAAGATTACGTGCCCAATCTTTCTGATATCCAGGCGTTAAACTTTGATAAAACTTAAGTTCATTTGGGTGATTTGTTAATAATGCTTCAACATCTTTAATTTGATCTGCATAATCGGCAACACATTGACTCATAGCAGATGTTTTCGTTGTTTTTTTCTTTTCACGTTTTAAACCTACAACAGTAAAGACTTCATCCATACTTACCATTCGTGAAAATTTAATATCGCTTTCTCCCACATAACCATCTTCTCCAACGTTTAATGCCGGAAACATCTCATCACGGTGAATAAACGTACTATAACGAGCATTACCTTTTTTCGGATATGCGAAGAATACGTAACCTTTTTCAATTAGTAATTCTTCATTACTAATAATAAAATTCGTTTGTTTCACCATTTCATCAAGCGTTTCTACAAATATAAAGATAGCATCGTGTTCTTTTGAGAATGCATTTTCTTTACCTGTAAAAATGTCATAATCACTTGGTTCGTTAATAACGACCATATTTGTATACTTATTAAGTTTCAATTTATCAATAACTGACATAATAATCTTCCTTTACATTCAAAATTCATTGTACATACTTTTTCGTACTGTTCTAGTGTATTATATGTATTAAGAAAATCAAACTTTAAATCGTGTTGTTCTGCCGCAAAAGAACATAATTCTTTAATAGATAGGGTGGTTTTATGCCATATGTAATCCGAGATGAAGGGCTAGTTTTACAAGGGGATGATGGAAAAGAACCAATTTTTCATACATATGAAGAAGCTGAGGAAACATTAAAAACATTAACTATACCGCAGTTTCCGAAACATATTAGAAGAAAACCATTTACACCAAAAATAATAAAGATAGCCGCTTCTGAATAAGAACCGGCTATCTTTATTATTCATAACTTAATAGCAAATAAAGTATATAAAAACTCTTTATATTGATCTTCTGTAATTTCACGCTTAGTTTTTTCCCCATGAATAATTTCGGTTAAACTTGTATTCGTTAATGAAATATGGCCAGAGTTCGTCAACTTTACTGCAATTGGTCCCTTATTAAAAATAGACTTCTCATCTTCTATCACTCTTCTTTGAACATCATTTACTACTATCTCATCAATAATATGTTTATAAAAAGCATGACAAACTTTCCATTCTCCAGCAGCATCTTTTCTTTCTAAAACATAATTTCCTTTACTCGTATCTTTTCGTCTCACCCGGTACGAACCATTTTTTGAAGAAACAGACTCGCCAGTAAAAGGTACAGGAACAAGAGGTACTAACGAAGCTATACCTACATCAATTAAATACTGTACATTATCATAAGTTAAAATAATTGTTATATGGCCATCCTCAAGTGCCCATGCTTTTCTATCATTTTTATAAACCGTACCTAATGCCAGTTGTACATCATAGCCACAGTCTTTTAAGAAATAGTAAAAAAGGGTGTTTAATTCATAACATAGGCCACCACGAGAGTTCATTAAGATTTTCTCTTGTAAGTTTTCTTTAGAAATTACTTTTGCATTACCCGCTATAACATCTAAATTCTCAAATGGTATAGTGTGTGCAAATGCAAAGAGAATTGTATTTAATTCTTCAAACTTCACTTCAGTACGCTTTGCAAGATTCAATCTTGTAAAAAGCTTATGTTGTAGACTTGTCATAGTCAGCACCCCTTAAAATGTATAAGTTAAAATAGTATATGCTGATTGTAAATTTGATGGGGTACTGAAACAATGTACATTTCGTTTAACTGTACCGGTACAAAAAGTCTAACCGACAAGATCACTTAAGATAAGAAGCTACGAATAGAAATTTAATAGTTTGTCTATAGGTAGATTATTATGATCGCTTAAATCAACAAAATACTGAAGTTGCCACATTTGGCTCTTTTTAGCTTGATTGCTAACAGTGGTATCCCAAACAGGATAAATTCTCATTGCCATTTTCCCTGTTTGACTTGGTGTTCTCAATATTTTTTCTTTAAGAAGAATCTCTTTAGGAAAAATAAATTGCCCTTGTTTATTATCAGCAATACAAGTGATTACTAATAAATCAGGAGCAGCTTCATAAGAGAAAGCTCTATTTCGCATATTTTCATCTTTCTCCCAAAAAGAAACAAATTGCCCAATTTTATTAGGAGTAACTTTTGATTTTCTAAAACGAATGGTTTTGTTATTTAAGTGGAATAAACATCCTGCATATTCTGCGTTTTGCTTTTCTTCTTTTAGATTCGTAATCATTAAATTGTTAGGTTTGTAAACTATATTATTTAAATTTTGGATTATATTATTAAAATTGTTCAAAAAAACTCCCCCTTTATTCATCTCTTAGTTTACCACAAACATCAGTTCTTCTATATCGTATATAATTATGAACTAAGTGAAATGGGGGAATTTAGCAGGATATAATTATTACTTTAATGTACTTAGTTTTTCAATTGCTTGTTGTTCAGTTGCTAAGTAAAAAATGTCATTCCCTTTATTACATTCATAAATAAAATCCTTTAAGCTTTTACTAGTATACATAGAGAAATCCCCAACAATAGCAATCTTTACCTTGTAGTTTATAAACTTTTGAAGGATATCCCCCGCAAGCCGTGTTTTTAGATTAAAGAAATCTTCACTTATTAAAGATTTATGGATAATAATATGTTTCGCATCTACCTCATATTGAACTGTTGCCATAGTATCTAATGCAGACTGAACATCCGATATTAATACCTTATCGTTTCTAATGACCGCAATATTGATTCCATCGATTACTAATTTCTTTATTTCCATAGTCCCACCCCTTTATAATTTACACAGTATGAGTAAAATTGTTTTACAAAACTTCGTATTAATCATAGATTAAATTAGCCTCAGCTATTAAAATCGCATCTATTTTTTATTGTAAATATCTATTTTTTATTACTAATACGGTCAATGAAATTAATGATAGTTTCTCTTTTTTTATATTTTTGAATATATATAGAATTACTTTTACTTGTTATAAAAATATTGTGGAGTAACATAACTTAACAAACTATCCAAAGTGTTAATCTCGGCATACGGTTGTATTTTGGTAGTATTCTTGATCTTCTGAGGGTTAAACCACACACCTTTTATATTTACATTTTGAGGACCAGCAATATCCTTTTCTAAGTCATCACCAACAAATAAAGTATTTTCCGGCTGTAAATTTAGCTTATTTAATGCTAGTTCGAATATACGTTTATCAGGTTTACTAAATCCCACTTCTTCAGAAATAATGATTGTTTCAAAATACCTATTTAAATTCGTGTTAAATATTTTAGCTTTTTGCCTCTGAGTTGATCCATTTGTTATAATTCCAACTTTAAAGTGCTTCTTTATTTGATTTAAGAAATGAATAGTATTTTGGTCTATTGAAAAACATCTAGGGAAATTATTATTCCAAAAATCTTGGATGTAATTGCGTGGCAATCTATACTTCGGCGTGAATTCATCAAACAATGATTCTAAAACTGTCGTTTTATTACTTATGCCATATTCTCTTTTATCGTATTCTTTGAATTTCTGTAACATGTTGCTTTTAACTGCATCACTAACATCCTCATAACACTTTTCTAAAACAATTAAAAATAATGCCTCTACTGCTTTATCCCTATCAAGTAGTGTATCATCTAAATCAAACAGCATCGCTTTATAACCCATCAAATAATTTCACAACCTTTCTAACATTATATAAATCTCTCCAAGTTTGTACCTTTAAACTTTTGGTTTAGCCAGAACATTGTTATGTAGTGATTAACGATTAAATAGAAACTAGATGAGAGAAATCCAAAGTTCTTGGCACACACTCTAGTATTACAGTAGCTTCTTCTATATTGAAATTCCTTTTCCTCTTTTGGTAAAGAAGCAAAAGTGTATTTTTGCAAATTTTAAGAAATTACATACGATTCGCATTATTATACATTAGTTTTTCGTAAATATTAATCGTACATCAATTCATACGATAAGTTTTTTAAAGCAATTATTTCTCCATAAAAAAGTAATATAGCTAATAATACTTTTTGGTAGTAAACGTCCTATGAAGTTTACTACTGTATCTCCACATAAACTCCAGATAGTACGGCTATAATGACTACCAGAGGTGATATTATGAAAAACTATCATATTCTCGTGGTAGAGGACGATCAAGAAATTCAGGAATTAATTAAACAATTTTTAATGACACAGCAGTATACAGTGGTAGTCGCTTCAGATGGACTAGAGGGTATGACACAATTTAATAAGCAATCATTTGATTTAATTCTTCTAGATGTCATGATGCCTAATCTTAATGGATTTGAAGTTTCTAAAATGATCCGAAGTCAGTCAAACGTACCAATTATTATGCTAACTGCGTTGGAAGAAGAGGAAGATCAAATGAAAGGATTCGATCTTGGGATCGATGATTATATAACAAAACCCTTTTCATTTCATGTTTTGATTAGACGAGTCGAAGCTGTACTTAGAAGAAGTTATGATAAAAATGTAAATAATCATTTGATTTTTAAAGAAGTTCGTATCGATGTGGATGCATATAGAGTGTATGTAAATGACGTTGAAATTATATTAACGACAAAAGAGTTTGAAATTCTACAACTACTATTTCAAAATGAGAGAAAAGTACTTACAAGAGAAAATATCGTAGAGAAGGTTTGGGGGTACGATTATTTTGGAGAAACACGAATAATTGATACACATATTAAAAATCTACGTAAAAAATTAGCTATCCCTTATATTAAAACAATAAAGGGTATTGGTTATAAAATTGATGAATAGTATTGTGAAACTCATGAAGATGAAGCAAATTACTTATAAACTCTTTATGACTACATCTCTCATTTTGTTATCCTTTGCAGTATTGATTTATTTAACTTTATACTTCTTTCTCCCTACATTTTATGAGCAATACAAAACAGATCAACTTCAAACAGGGATAAAAGAAATCATTGATAAGTCTAAAGATCTTACGTTTCAAGATGCGAAACCACTTTTTGATGAATATGCAAAAAAAAATAATGCGATGCTTTATCTTCAAAATAATGAGGGAATAATTAAATACTCTCCTTCATTTTCTTTTACTCAAAGTGGTTCGCAAACAACAGTAGTTACTAGAGCAACACGGTTCGAGAATGTAGGTACCCTTAGCAATTCATATAACGTTACGAAACCAATTCAATTTCAAGATGGTAGTTTAACGCTTGTAGTGTTTGCTACATTTCAACCGATTGATGAAGCTTCACAGGTTTTAGTACGCTTTCTCCCCTATATTAGTATCATTGTACTCGTAATTGGTATAGGGAGTGCTTATTTTTATTCCAGGTTTATTACAAAGCCACTTATTTATATTAATGAAGGTGCACAAAAGATGGCAAATTTAGATTTCTCCGAAAAAATTGAGGTTCGCTCTACAGATGAGTTAGGAGAATTGTCTAATAGTTTGAATGACATGTCTATTAACTTACAACAAGCTATGTTTGATTTAAAAAAAGCAAATGAACAATTAAAAAATGATATTGAAAAAGAAAGAGAAATAGAAACAAAACGCAGAGAGTTTTTTGCGATTGTAGCACATGAATTAAAGTCCCCTCTTACTGTAATGAAAGGATACTTAGAAGGGATGATATACAATATTGGCCCTTATCAAAATCGCGATCAATATTTAAAGAAAAATCATCAAATTATTGAAAGTATGGAACAATTAGTTCGTGAAATTTTAAGTGTATCGAAATTAGAACAACACACCTTCAAACTAAAAGTAGAAGAAGTTAATCTTTTAAAATTAATAGGTACAATTACAAAAGATCTCGAATTTTTTGCTTCTCAAAAAAGCATCGAAATAATAAAAGAAATTGATTCTGACCGTTCTATTTATACAGATTGTGCTCTTTTAGAAAAAGCATGTAAAAATATTATCCATAATGCGGTTATGTATTCCCCACATAATGAAAGAGTCTATATAAAATTAAGTGAGGATTCTAAACAAAGTAAAATCGAAATGCAAATTATAAATACAGGTGTCAATATTAAAGATGAAGATTTACAACAAATTTTCAAACCATTTTATCGAATTGAAAAATCAAGAAATCGAAATACTGGAGGAAGTGGTTTGGGGCTATATATTGTTAAACAAATTCTTGAGACGCTAGATATAAAGTATTCAATAAAAAATATGGAACATAGTGTGCAATTTCGCATGAGTATTCCATTATCTAAACATAAAAAAACAAACAAACTCTCCTTTAAATAGGACGAGTTTGTTTGTTTTTTTGTAGTAAATATAAACTTATTAACAGGTTTTTCATTTAATGACATATGCTGCTTTTTAAATGGCGATTGTCATAAGTCAACTTAAATATTTACCTTCTACTATAACAGCAAAAAACGAAATTCCGCTTAGCAGCAAATTAGATTCTCTTATTTGACATGCATTTCATCTATGAAACTGAAAAGGAGGATGAAAAATGCATATTTGCCTCCATTTTTCAGATTAATTTGGAATTCTTTTATGATAAGCTATATGTAAAGATTAAACATAAAACATAAAGGATGATTCGTATGCAAATAAGACCAAAGATAAGTGAATATAACTCCTATTATGCAACGTATACCAACTTAGTATCAGACGGAAATATCATACATATTCTAGAACAACAAATGAAGGAAACAAATCTTTTATTAAAGGGAATTTCTGATAGTGAGGGACTTTTCCGGTATGCTCCTACTAAATGGAGTATAAAAGAAGTAATCGGTCATATAGCAGATACAGAAAGGATTATGGCGTATCGATTGCTATCTATCGCTCGAGGCGAGACAGCAGAACTTCCAGGCTATAATGATGATATGTATGTTCTTAGAGCTGCTTTTGATAAGCAATCTATGCAAGATCTTCTTGGAAATTTAATAGTTGTTCGCCAATCTACCCTGTATTTACTTAGAAGCTTAGATAAAGAAGCTTGGTCTCAAAGAGGAAATGCGAACAATTCTGAAGTTACAGTTCGTGCATTAGCATACATCATTGCTGGTCATGAGCTTCATCATCTTCAAATAATAAAAGAACGTTACCTTGGTTCTGATGCATATCCAGCAAGTTAATATTTAAAGAAAAAGAATCCTATTTATGTAGGGCTCTTTTTCAGTATTTATAACGGATTAACGCTTAGAAACATGGCAATTAAATGCATTTATTTATAAAATTCACCACATAATATATATGCTATCCCCTCTTATTCTGTACATAATTTTCTTTGGGCTGATATACTATAAATACAATAGTTCTGGAAAGGTGATGATATTATGTATGAACAACAAAATAATAGAGATAGAGATCAAAAAATGATGTTTTCTATGCAGGGAGTTCCCTCAAATAAAATTAACATGAATCAATTACCTAAATGGATTAGAATTTTTGGCTATTGTGCGTTTGGTTGGATAATAGTATTTTGTTTAATTATGATTGTAGGTTTAATTCTGCAATAACTATACAGATACACAGTTAAACGGGACAGTATTTAGATTATATATCTAGGTAATGTCTCGTTTTTTTATGTGTGATTATCCCATGATATAGATAACTAATTATAATAAAAAGAACTTGTAGAATATCCTACAAGTTCTTTTTCAAATATTATTAAAACGGGAACAACAAACTATTTTAACATTCAGTACAGGGAGACCATTTGGGTTATGGCTTGATTTTATTATAAATCAAATATAAGCTTTTGAAAGAGATAGATTTTGAAAATTATGTGAATTGAACAGTTATGATGTTTATATTAGATTTCATTTACGACCAACTTCTTCTTACTTAAATACACTGCACGATCTGATTTTTTAGCAACCTCCTGTGAGTGCGTCACAACAATAATGCATTTATTCTCTTTATGTGCAAGTTCTTGAAACAGTTCTATTATATCCATTGCGGTTTCCTCGTCGAGGTTTCCTGTCGGCTCATCTGCAATTAGTAAATCAACATTACACGATAGTGCTCGAGCAATTGCTACACGCTGTTGTTGTCCACCGCTTAGTTGCAGGACGTTTCGTTTCGCTTCAGCTTCTGAGAGTCCTACCCTCTCTAATAATTCTAATGCTCTTGCTGTTTTATTTTGCACTTTAACACCTGTAATTTCCATTGCTGTTAAGACGTTTTGAAGAGCGGTCATATAGGTAATTAAGTTATAAGATTGGAAAATTACAGATACATTTTGATTACGGTATCGATCCAAACCAATTTTTCTAATATCTTTGCCATTATACAGTACATAACCATTTTTAGGGACATCCAGTCCACAACCTAAACTTAGAGTTGTGGTTTTACCAGATCCAGATGGTCCTAAAATCGTGTAGAAATGTCCTTTTTGAAAAGAAAAGTTAACATTATCTAGTATCGCTACATTTTTTCCATTACTTTCATAATAATAATCCAAATTTTTAAACTGTAAAATCGTCTCCATATCGATCCTCCTCATTCATCTTTTAAAAGAATTTGTTTTGGGTTTAAACGTAGAATAGATAATGCTGGAAGAAGCGTTGCTATTATAGCAATAGCTAGTCCAATTCCACCCATTTTCCCTACATCTTCTCCTGTTACACTTACATCAATTTTATCAATCGGATCTTCTTTTTGATTTTGTAGAGTACCACCAGATCCAGCCATCATTACAGTACCATGTTGTGAGGTATCTGTTTCTTCGCTTGCAGTAGCTATTTCATTCGAAAGTAAATTATCCCCGATATATTGAGAAACTTTAGCTCCTGTTGTTATGGATAATCCAAATGCTAAAATAGCGACACATACTACTTCTACTACGAACTGTGCCATCAGTTTCCACTTTTTCTCTCCAATGGACAATAGAATTCCCATTTCTT
This sequence comes from Bacillus sp. L_1B0_5, assembly GCF_000836715.1. Taxonomy (NCBI): domain Bacteria; kingdom Bacillati; phylum Bacillota; class Bacilli; order Caryophanales; family Bacillaceae; genus Bacillus; species Bacillus sp. L_1B0_5. The sequence goes on from NZ_JXIS01000116.1 coordinate 68,049, forward strand.
TACGACGTCCTTTAATTGATAGCATAATGATTAATCCTAAAATAATCGCACCTGCAATCGATACAATATAAATAATCATTTGAGAAGTCGAAGAGATATTTTCGATAGGACCAATCATTTGCTTGTACAATGAATCATGCGCATCTAATTTATAATAATTAAAATCAATATTAGATTTTTTTGCTTCTTTTTTAAATGCATCAATATATTGTGGGTCATTCAAGAAATACACGACTTGAACACTACTTATACCTTGATCCACTTCTAATTTTTTCATAGTTGAATGTGGCATATATAGTTTATTAGCCGGATCCATTATAGGAGGAGCCTGTTGACTCATTGCTTGCTCATTGGTTTCGTAAATACCGATAATTTCAACCTCAAGGGTTTCCTTCTTATCCCCTGATTGTACTTTAACTTTGTCTCCTACTTTCAAATTGTTTAATTCCGCTAATCGTTTTTCCATTAAAGCTACATTCTGATCCTTCATTTGCTCTGTAATTGGTTTTCCATCAATGATTTTACTTTTTCCGTTTTTAAAGCTTTCTTGTAATGCAGTCTTGCGAACTCCCTCAATCATAAAAGAAGCATTCATATCTATTTCTGTACCAGAGCTTGAACCGCCTCGCACAGCCGCCATTCCCACTTTACCTTTACCTTCTTCTTCTCCTTCTGAAGCTCCTACTAGTTTAAGTCCATCAGAAATACCGAATGTGTTAGCTATGTAATTATAGTCTTTTACATACTTGGACTTTGCTAATTGATCTGTTTCTTTTGTATCGAGCTGCGGCGGATTTGGCATTTCTCCAGTTTCCTTAGCTTTTTGACCTAATTTGTCGAAATCAAGACCTAAAGTAACATCTGCACCAAGTTTTTTTCTTGCAGCATCCGCTGCTTTTTTTGATGCATTTTGGATTGTGAAACCTGAAAGAACCAAATTTGTAACAATCAGAAAAACTGCCATCAAAATTAATGATGTTCCTATCCTTTTTTTCATACTGAGAATTGCTCGTTTCATAAAATTCATTTTTTCTTACCTCCTTGATAACTTGTATTCTATATAGGTTATCTAGAGTTTATATGGAGCTAGTCGGTAGTTTAACTAGAGATATAAGGAGTTTATGTGTAGTTATTTACTTGTTCCAGAAAAGCTAGAACACAAATTCAAAAACGCAGCCGTTTTTGAATATTGGTAAGGAGTTATTCCGTTTAATAAATTTGAGGGTGTTGCAAAACTAAAAT
>NZ_JXIS01000117.1:0-64105 GCF_000836715.1 Bacillus sp. L_1B0_5
GATGGATAACAATCAAATGCCGAATATAATGCCAATCATGGATAATAATCAAATGCCAAATATGATGCCAATCATGGATAATAATCAAATGCCGAATATGATGCCAATCATGGATAACAACCAACCACCGAATATAATGCCGATAATGGATAACAATCAAATGCCGAATATGATGCCGATGATGGATAACAATCAAATGCCGAATATGATGCCAATCATGGATAACAATCAACCACCGAATATGATGCCATATCAAATGTCGTATCAACAGCCCATGATGCCGCCGAATCCGTATTATCAACAACCAAATCCATATCAAATGCCATATCAGCAAGGAGCGCCGTTTGGACCACAATATACGTCTATGCCAAATCCGAATATGATGCCAATGGATAATAATATGCCGCCGCTTGTGCAGGGTGAGGAAGATTGTGGATGTGGAGGAGAAAGTAGACTATATAGTCCACAACCAGGTGGTCCGCAATATGCGAATCCTTTATATTATCAACCAACTCAGTCTGCATATGCACCGCAGCCAGGAACGATGTATTATCAACCAGATCCACCAAATGTATTTGGAGAGCCCGTTTCAGAAGAAGAGGACGAAGAAGAAGTTTAAAAAGGCGGGAGTATTCCCGCCTTTTTTGCATGCGTGTTAATTAAGAAAATGAAGTTTTTTTATGAAGTGCTAGAAAATTCCCAGTGAAATATTAACAGTGTAAAAACCTTCTCTGTTACTCATCATAAGAGGGAGCTTTTCAGTAGAGAAGCTCATTCTAACAGAGGGGGTTTTTGTATTGAATACGAAAGTAAAAGTAATTGCTGCTTCTTTGTTAGTTACCAGTGCATTAGCTGCATGTGGTACACCAAAAGATAACAATGCAATGGATGGACGTAACTACAATTACGAGCGTACATCTTATAATGATACACACCAGTATCGTGATAATGTAACGCGTAATGATCGTTATACAGATTATGTAACATATAGAAATGGTCGTAACGATACAGGATATAATAATTATTACCGCGATGTAAATTACAATGGACAAATTGCTAATCCACATCCAACACGTAATATTACAATGAACAATTCATACATTAACAATGATGGTAAAACAGCAGAAAGAATTACAAATCGTGTGAAACGTATGAATAACGTAGACCGTGTGTCTACAGTTGTATATGGAAACGATGTAGCGATTGCGGTAAAACCACGTAATCCAGTATCGAATGAAACAGCGCTTGCAAATGAAGTTCGTCAAGCTGTTGCAAATGAAGTTGGAAACAGAAACGTATATGTTTCTGTAAGAAATGATATGTTTACTCGTGTCGATGCAATGAGTACTCGTCTACGTAACGGTACAGTTACAAACGATTTTAATCGTGACATAGTGAATATGTTCCGAGACATTCGTTACGGTTTAACTGGTACAGTACGATAGCGAAATAAAAGAGGAAGGGATAGCCCTTCCTCTTTATTCATCGTTGTCTTGTAAACGACGTTTTTTAATAAAATAACTAACGGAGTAAGAAACTAAAAAGCATATGAAAAGAATACTACCTGTTAAAATAGCTTCAAACAGAGGTCTTTCTGGACTGAAAATAATATAAATAATAGCCATAACAATTCCTACAATAAGGGAGCGGAAGACAAGTTTATAATAAGGAGTTAACTTTATTTCCTTTTCACTTTCTTCTACATCAATTGAAACACTTAACTGTAAATAACTAAGGACGATACTTGTAAGAATAAATAATAGCCATAATGGAGATTTCGTAATTTGGTCCATTCCTTCAGTGAATCCGATATAACCTAAAATGCCAATTATACCAAGCGATTGAAAAAGAAAGGCAATACGTATGTTTTTTAATGTTTTCAGAATGAGACGTTCATCCTTTATTTTTTTCATAATATCCATCTCCTGTTTTATGATGATTTCGCTGTTACATTAATTGTAACATATATGTTACTTTTATCAATTTATAATTTACATATCGTTCGTTTGGATAACAAAGGAAATAAAATATTTTTATAAACATGTTGCACTTACACTTTATTAATGTTATATTAACCAAGCGATGAGCTAATTTACGTAAGACGAGAGATATGCTTAAGTGCTAAACACGCGAATGTGGTCGCCTGGTCTCTCGCCGTAAACGCATCAAGACGCCTGCTTTGCAGGCGTCTTTCATTTTGTATAAAAGTGAATGATACATGCAGATGAGGTAAACCCTTATCTGCATTTTTTATTTTTCGAAAGAAATGTAATATGGATAAAACCCCCATTTCCGGAAAAACTACTAATGAAAGTATGATCTTGCCTAAAAGAGGTGAACGGAAATGAAATGGATACTGATTGCGATGCAAGCTTTCGTTATGATGTTTTGTTTCGTTTATGGAACGAATGCGAAGGCGGAAGGGCCAGTACCAGAAGTAACGGAAAAAGAACCTGAGGTTACAATTTTATTAGAGCGTATGTATGTTGATGGCGAAGTAAGCGAAGAAATACTTACAGAAAAAGTGGCGTATTTAGAAAAGTTTTTACAGCAATATAAAGAATGGCAACTTGTTGATCGTGATGATGTACAAATTGTATTGCAAAAGAAAGTTGATGATATTTCTCCGTTATTGAAAACAAGTGGATATTTTGGTGTTTCAGAGGAAGGGATATTACAAATTTTCAAAGGTGTGCCGAAAAGTGATAATGCGATCCATTCTTTCTTTCAAATTGATATGAAAAAGCTTGAGAGTTATGAGCGTGCGAAATTGAAACGTGGTATTCGTATCAAATCAAAAGAAGGTTTTGTGAAGACGATTGAAAAAATGAAACAATACGCAGTGCAAAATAAGAAAAAAAGCAGCTCATGGTGAGCTGCTTTTTTCTTATTTATTCTTAGCTAAAATTTCTTTTGCGATTTCATCAATTAGCATATCTTTTCCAATTGGATTGAATGCTTTCGTATTGAAGACTTCATTTGATACTTCATATACGTGATTGTTCTTAACCGCTTTATTGTCTTTCCAAACAGCACTATTTTTGTAGTCTTCGTAAACTTTATCAGCTTCGCCGCCAAAGTTTACAATAAACATTTGGTCAGGCTGGAATGCAACTAGGCCTTCTAGTGATACTTGCGCCATTGTTTGTTTTAAATCCGTACCTTTTGTTGCAGGAAGTTTTAAGTCGTTAAAGATGATGTCACCGTATCCGAAGCTGCCGTATACACGGAAGTTTTGCGGTGTAACTGCAACGAACATAAAGTTCTCATCTTTTGTTTTCTCTTTAATTTTTTTAGATAAAGAGTCTGCTTTCTTATCGTAGTCTGCAATCCATTTGTCTGCTTTCTTCTCTTCGTCAAATAGCTTACCTACTTCTTTAAACTTACCACGCCAGTCTTCTAAGTTTGTTTCTAGAACAACTGTAGGTGCAACTTTTTCTAGTTGATCATAAATTTTTAATTGACGGTTGTTTAAAATAATTAAGTCTGGTTTTAAAGCAGTAACAGCTTCTAAATCAACTTTAGGTGCCCAGTACCAACCAACTGCTTTTACTCCATCTAACTTGTCTGTTAAATGATTTTGGATTTTATCTTTATATGTATTTGCTGTACCAACAGGTTTGTGTCCAAGAAGTAATAGTTCTTCTGTTGATCCAGATAAGTCAACAATTCTCTTTGGATTTACTGGAATTGTAGCTTCACCTTTAGCATGTTTTACAACTTTTGTTTTCGGTTGTTCTTTTACTTTCGATTCTTCTTTTTGAGAAGAACATCCAACGATAGAAAGAACAACAAGCATAATAGTAAATAAAATAAATAGTTTACGTTTCATCCTGATGTAACCCCTTTAATTAGTATTGATAATCATTATCGACTTCTGTATATTAAGGTGCTTTAAACTTTCTGTCAATGGAAAATAACAGAAGTTTCAAGTGGAGAACATTTGTTGGGGCAGTCTCGCTTTTCTATCATTAAATATGTTAAAATGGAATACATGATTTAAGAGGGAGAGATCGTATTTTGTTTGAATATGTTACAGGTTACGTGGAGCATGTAGGGCCGGAATATGTCGTAATTGATCATAATGGAATTGGTTATCAAATTTTCACACCGAATCCGTATGTATTTCAAAGAAGTAAGCAAGAAATCCGTGTCTATACATATCATTATGTGAGAGAAGATATTATGGCACTTTACGGGTTTAAAACACGTGAAGAGCGTTTATTATTTACAAAGTTGTTAGGCGTGTCCGGCATTGGGCCAAAAGGCGCTCTTGCAATTTTAGCTTCTGGTCAAACAGGACAGGTCGTTCAAGCGATTGAGCATGAAGATGAGAAGTTTTTAGTGAAATTCCCAGGCGTCGGAAAGAAAACAGCACGCCAAATGATTTTAGATTTAAAAGGAAAACTAGCAGATGTCGTACCAGATGCATTTGTTGATTTATTCTCAGATACAGAACGTTTTGATGAGAAGAAAGGTTCATCAGCGGAGCTTGATGAGGCACTGGAAGCTCTGCGCGCACTTGGATACGCAGAACGCGAGGTTTCTCGCGTTGTACCAGAGTTATTAAAAGAATCATTAACGACGGATCAGTATATTAAAAAGGCACTTAGTCTTTTACTAAATGGTAAGAGGTGAGTATAATGGACGAACGTCTCCTTTCAGGGGAATCTGCATATGAAGATTCGGATTTAGAATATTCATTACGGCCACAGACGCTCCGTCAGTATATTGGCCAAGATAAAGCGAAACATAATTTAGAAGTATTTATTGAAGCGGCGAAAATGCGTGAAGAAACGTTAGATCACGTGCTTTTATATGGACCACCAGGTCTTGGTAAAACGACGCTTGCGAATATTATTGCAAATGAGATGGGCGTTAATGTTAGAACAACTTCAGGTCCGGCAATTGAAAGACCAGGAGATTTAGCTGCTGTATTAACAGCGCTTCAGCCAGGGGATGTATTATTTATTGATGAAATTCATCGTTTGCATAGATCAATTGAAGAAGTATTGTACCCTGCGATGGAAGACTTTTGTCTTGATATCGTAATTGGAAAAGGGCCTTCAGCACGTTCTGTACGCCTAGATTTACCGCCATTTACATTAGTTGGAGCAACGACACGTGCTGGAGCATTATCGGCACCGCTTCGTGACCGCTTCGGTGTACTTTCAAGGTTAGAGTACTACACAGTAGATCAGCTCTCTGCGATTGTTGAACGTACAGCAGAAGTATTTGAAGTTGAAATCGATTCGTTAGCTGCATTAGAAATTGCAAGACGTGCTCGTGGTACACCTCGTATTGCGAATCGTCTTTTAAGACGTGTACGTGATTTCGCACAAGTTCGTGGTAACGGAACGGTTACGATGGAAATTACGCAAATGGCATTAGAGCTACTGCAAGTAGATAAATTAGGTCTAGATCATATTGATCATAAATTACTGCTTGGTATTATTGAGAAATTCCGTGGTGGTCCAGTTGGGTTAGAAACGGTTTCAGCAACAATTGGAGAAGAATCTCATACAATTGAAGATGTGTATGAGCCGTATTTATTACAAATTGGCTTTTTACAACGAACGCCACGGGGCCGAATTGTAACGCCGCTTGCGTATGAACATTTCGGAATGGAGATACCAAAAGCATGACGGAGATGCCCAAATTACTTATTACAGCGGGAATCTTGCTCATCGTTGTTGGATTAGCTTGGAAGTTCATTGGAAGGCTTCCAGGCGATATTTTTGTGAAAAAAGGAAACGTTACCTTTTATTTTCCTATCATTACATGTATTGTGTTAAGTATTGTATTATCTTTTATTATGTATATAATAAATCGATTTAAATAAGAAATAGGTGGATATAGCTATGGATATAAATCTGTTTGATTTTCATTTACCAGAAGAACTTATTGCGCAAGTCCCGTTAGAAGATCGTGAAACATCAAGATTAATGGTGTTAGACCGTGAAACAGGTGATATTGAGCATAAACATTTTACGGACATTCTTTCTTACTTACATGAGGGGGATTGCTTAGTTTTAAATGAAACGAAAGTTATGCCTGCTCGTTTGCATGGTGTGAAAGAAGATACAGGCGCGCACATTGAAGTACTTCTTTTAAAACAAGAAGAAGGCGATAAGTGGGAAACGCTTGTAAAGCCAGCGAAACGTGTAAAAGAAGGAACTGTTATCTCTTTTGGCGAAGGGAAATTAAAAGCAACTTGCACAGGAACTGCAGATCAAGGTGGACGTCAGCTTGAATTTTCATATGATGGCATCTTCTATGAAATTTTAGATGAACTTGGGGAAATGCCACTTCCTCCATATATTAAAGAGACGCTAGAAGATCGCGATCGCTATCAAACAGTATATGCGAAAGAAATCGGTTCAGCGGCAGCGCCGACTGCGGGACTTCACTTTACAGAAGAGTTACTTGAGAAGTTAAAGCAAAAAGGCGTTCAGTTAGCATTCATTACCCTTCACGTAGGACTTGGAACATTTAGACCAGTTTCTGCAGACACGATTGAAGAACACCATATGCACGCAGAATATTACCATATGTCTGAAGAGACAGCTGCATTATTAAATCGTGTGAAAGAGAATGGTGGACGTATTATTACTGTAGGTACGACATCAACTCGTACGTTAGAAACAATTGCAACAGATCATGACGGTAAGCTTTGCGCCGCTTCTGGATGGACAGATATTTTCATGTATCCGGGATATGAATTTAAAGCAATTGATGGTTTAATTACAAACTTCCACTTGCCGAAATCAACATTAATCATGCTTGTAAGTGCATTTGCAAATAGAGATAATGTACTTCATGCTTATAATGAAGCAGTAAAAGAAAAATATCGTTTCTTTAGCTTCGGTGATGCAATGTTCGTTGCATCTCACGCTAAAATGAGAAACAAATAAAAGGAGTAAGTTATGACAGCAATTCGTTATGAATTTATTAAGACATGTAAACAAACGGGTGCCCGTTTAGGTCGTGTGCATACACCGCACGGTTCATTTGATACACCAACATTTATGCCAGTTGGTACACTTGCGACAGTTAAGACAATGTCACCAGAAGAATTAAAAGCAATGGATTCTGGCATTATTTTAAGTAATACGTATCATTTATGGCTACGTCCAGGTCATGAAATTATTCGTGAAGCAGGCGGCTTGCATAAATTTATGAACTGGGATCGTGCAATCTTAACAGACTCTGGTGGTTTCCAAGTATTCAGTTTAAGTGACTTCCGTCGTATTGAAGAAGAAGGCGTTCACTTCCGTAATCACTTAAATGGAGATAAATTATTCTTATCACCAGAAAAAGCGATGGAAATCCAAAATGCATTAGGTTCAGATATTATGATGGCATTTGATGAGTGTCCACCATTCCCGGCTACTTTTGAATATATGAAGAAATCTGTAGAGCGTACAAGCCGCTGGGCAGAACGTTGCTTAAAAGCGCATGAACGTCCGCAAGATCAAGGTTTATTCGGTATTGTACAGGGCGGGGAGTACGAAGAGCTTCGTCGTCAAAGTGCTAAAGACCTTGTTTCAATGGACTTCCCTGGTTACGCTGTAGGTGGTTTATCTGTTGGTGAACCGAAAGATATTATGAACCGTGTGCTTGAGTTTACAACACCACTTCTTCCAGATAATAAGCCTCGTTACTTAATGGGTGTAGGTTCTCCTGACTCGTTAATCGATGGCGCAATTCGTGGTATTGATATGTTTGACTGCGTACTTCCAACTCGTATCGCTCGAAATGGTACATGTATGACAAGTGAAGGTCGCCTCGTTGTGAAAAATGCGAAATTCGCAAGAGACTTCGGTCCGCTTGATCCAAACTGTGATTGCTACACATGTAAAAATTACTCTCGTGCGTACATCCGTCACTTAATGAAATGTGATGAAACGTTCGGAATTCGTTTAACGTCTTATCACAACCTTCATTTTCTGTTAAACTTAATGGAGCAGGTGAGACAAGCTATTCGTGAAGACCGTCTTGGCGATTTCCGCGAAGAGTTCTTTGAACAGTATGGCTTTAATAAACCGAATGCTAAAAACTTCTAATACATAATTTAAAAGGAGGAACAAAAGATGAATGCAGGTATGATGAATATCGTTATGATTGTTGCGATGTTTGCGATTTTCTATTTCTTATTAATTCGCCCGCAACAAAAGCGTCAAAAAGCAGTTGCTCAAATGCAAAACGAATTAGCAAAAGGTGATGCTATCATAACAATTGGTGGCTTACACGGTACAATCGAATCAGTAGATGAGACGAAAATTGTTATTAAATCTGGTGGTTCACACTTAACTTTCGATCGCAATGCGATTCGTGAAGTTGTGAAAAACTAATGTGGAAGGCCCTGCATGAAATGTGCAGGGCCTTTTTTAGTTACTTTGCTTTGACATATTTACACCGAAAATACCACCGAGTGTACTCGCTCCCATTAATGCTAATTGATAAAGTAATTGTGAGTTCGATAAAGTTTGAGAAAAGCCTAAATAGTTAACTAGAAAAACGAGTATAGTGAATGTGAGACCTGTTGTGAGACCTACTAGCCACCCTTTCCCCTGCGCTTTTTTGCCAGCGATAAAACCAGACATAAGCATAGATAAAAGAGCGAGTATAAAAATAGTAACGGCTAATGTCCCTTCGCTTATATTCGTAAACTTTAATAAAAGAGCCATAATCATGCTAGTAAGAGATGCGAGAATTAATAGTGTAATAATACCGAAGCCGATTGCAGTGGATAATTTTTTCGTTCCATCCATTTATACATTCCCCCTTTTTAATACAAGCATATTTTCCTTTTGTCTAAGTTAGACTAGTTTCTTTTTTATAGGGGAGTCTATACGTAAAAAAGGAGATGTAGAAATGGAATGGATATCAATAATTGGACGAACAATGCTTTTGTATATCATCATCTTAATTATTTTTCGTCTTATGGGTAAACGTGAGATAGGAGAGCTAAGTGTATTAGATTTAGTCGTATTTATTATGCTTGGAGAAATGGCCGTAGTAGCAATTGAAAATACAGATAAATCACTTTGGCATCAATTAGTTCCGATGACTTTTCTTATGTGCATCCAAATTATTTTGTCAGTCATTTCCCTAAAGTATCAACGCTTTCGGCATTTAATAGAAGGTGAGCCGGCTATTCTTGTGAACGCGGGAAAGATTGATGAAAAGAAGATGAGAAAGCAACGTTATAATATAGATGATTTAATGATGCAATTAAGGGAACAAGGAGTTGGGGATATTCGGGATGTAGAATATGCTATTTTGGAACCGTCTGGGAAGTTATCTGTCTTTCAAAAACAAAAAAATAAACAAGATGCATTGCAGTTTACTCTTCCTCTTATTATTGATGGAGAAATTCAATCTAGTCATTTACAAATGATTGAACATACAGATGAATGGCTTATTGAGAAATTAAAAAACTTAGGTTATAACGATGTAACACAAATTTTATACTGTAGTTTTCAAAACGGACAATTTTTTGTTGATGTAAAAGAAAATTAGAGATTTATCCTTTGAAAGAGTAAGAATGATTGGTTTAACTAATAATCAGTGGAGATTACCCCACTGATTAAAGTTTCAACTTATTTCAAAAATGAAAGTTTACGAATGATAGGGAGACGACTTAACTCTTCTTTTCGAATGAGTTTGAAAGTGAAGAGAAGTACGATATAAACAATTGTTGTTAAAGTGATTTCCCATAATGTTTGTATGCCAAGGGAATGAGAGAAAATAATATATTTATGAAGATAAAAACCGAAGGCGCCTGCGATACCGATGGCAAGTCCGCCGAAAATATAGTCTTTTGCGTAAATGGTAAATGTAATCTTTTTTAAAACAGTAGCGTAGTGAAGAAATGTTACTGTTACAATATTTGCAGCGATAGCAAGTGCAACTCCCATCATTTGAAATTCTGGCCTTGAGGCTAGTACAAAAATAACGATTAATTTCACGATGGCGCCAATAAATGTATTCATCATTGCAGCTCTTGCTAAGTTTAAAGCTTGCAAAACAGAGGTAAGTGGACTTTGGAAATAATGAAATAAAAAGCAAGGCGCAAGAAGTTGAATGAATGCTGTTGCGCTGTCTGATCCGTACATAAGAGTTAAAATAGGAGAAGCGAATACGTATAATATAACGACAGACCATCCGCCGGTAATTAATGAAATTCGAAGTGCTTGTTGTAAACGGTGCTCCACTAATTTATGTTGTCTTTTTGCCATTGCTTCACTAATAGAAGGAACGAGCGCTGTAGAAAGAGCGTATGTAATAAAGGCGGGTAGTGATAGAAGCGGGAATGCATAACCGTTTAATATACCGTATTGCTGGGTTGCAACAGAAGCAGCGACACCAGCGATTGCTAAGCTTTGCATAACGACAATAGGTTCAAAAAAATATGAAACGGAGCCGATTAAACGACTTCCTGTAGTTGGAAGGGCAATATCCATCAGAGAATAAAATGTCCCTTTGCTTTCCTTTACAGTAGTGAAAAATCCAGAGCGTATTGATAAATGTTTTTCTCGCTGAAATAACGTGAGTAAAAATAATAAGGATGCAACTTCACCGAGAACAGCTGATAACATAGCGCCGGCTGCAGCGTATTCTATGCCGTAAGGTAAAAATAATTGAATGCATATAGCGATAATGGTAATGCGGACGACTTGTTCTAGAACTTGCGCATAAGCGCTAGGTTTCATGTTTTGTTTCCCTTGAAAGTAACCACGCAAAACAGAAGAAACAGCAATAACGGGAACAACGGGCAAAATGGCCATTAATGGATAGTACGTTCTTTCGTCGGTTAATAATGTTTTTGCTAAAATAGGTGTGAGGAACATAATTCCGATTGTTAAAATGATACTAATAACGGATGTAACAGCTAGTGATACGGTTAATATTTTTTTAACTCTTTGTTTATCGTTCACAGCTTCCGCTTCTGCTACAAATTTTGCGATTGCGACAGGAAGACCAATTTGTGTCAATGTAATTGCTAAAATGAATGTAGGAACGGCCATCATGTAAAGACCAACGCCTTCTTCTCCTAAAATACGTGCCATTACTATGCGGTTGATAAAGCCGAGTATTTTTGTAATAAAGCCGGCTATCATTAAAATAAATGCACCTTTTAAAAAGCTTTGTCTCGTCATGTTCTTCTCCTACCTTCTCAAAATCAATGGAATGATTTACAATAATTTATATGCACGTACGAGACAAGAATGACAAGCATTTAAGAGAGTGAAGTATGATAGTGCTCTTGAAAGTAGTTATTGCTGTCCATTAGAGCGGGATTAAAGCGACTTTTTCGTGCTGAAATAAGAAGGAGATGTTATAGATGTTAGATAGAGAGGCTTTGGTAGAATCATACCGCGGACAGTTACAAGTCGTTTTAGAAAGTAAAGTAGAGGAGTTTCAAATGTTCGGTTACGACCGAGTGACAGATGATGACATTTGGAAGTTTCTTAAAGTGAAAAAGTGGAAGAAGATAGACAGCGATGTTAGATTGTATGAATTAGTTAATGACGTATTAACAGTAAGTACTAATGAATATATGACATATTTAACTGTTGAAGCTTATCAAGCACCGCTTTGGTCATTTGATGAGTACGAAAATAAATAACCGACTGCAATTGGTTTGTTCTTCCTTTTGCAGTATAATGATATGTATTGATAAAGAGGAAATAATTGTGTCTAAGATTATATATAAAGGAGGTCGTGAAGAGGAAAATAAATGATGAAAGTGTAGGTAGTGTAAAAGCTTACCTATACAGCTAGTGATGAACTAGCAAAAATTATAGAAAGGAAGTCTACTAACTAGGCGTATGCACACGTATAGCAGTGAATCGTAAAAGATTTATTGAAAGTGTTAGTAGCAGAAAGAGGGTACATATGGCAAAGCGTGGTACGAGAATTGCCGCCTTTTTCCTCATCGTCTTATTAATCGGTGGAGTAATTGGTGCGGCAGGAAAAGACATAGCAAAAGGAATTAGTCTAGGACTAGACCTTCGCGGTGGTTTTGAAATTCTGTATGAAGTAAAACCAGCCAAAAAAGGTGATAAAATCGATCGAGACGTACTTGTAAGTACAGTAGGTGCTCTTGAAAATCGTGTCAATGTTCTCGGTGTAAGTGAGCCGAACATTCAAATCGAAGGGCAAGATCGAATTCGTGTACAGCTTGCTGGTGTACAAGATCAGCAAAAAGCACGTGAAATGTTATCAACACAAGCGAAATTAACATTCCGTGATGTGGATGATAACCTTCTTATGGATGGAACGGATTTAAAAGGCGGCGGAGCGAAGCAAACATTTGATGAGCAAGGCCGTGCGAGCGTAGGTCTTACACTGAAAAGCGCTGAAAAATTCCGTGCAGTAACTGAAAAAATTTCTAAAATGCCACCACCAACGAATTTAATGGTAATTTGGCTTGACTTTGAAGAAGGAAAAGATTCGTATAAAGCAGAATCTGCAAAACCGAATCCGAAGTTCTTATCAGCGGCAACAGTAAGCCAAGTATTTAACCAAGCTGAAGTATCTATCGTAGGTGGAAACTTCACAGTTGAAAGTGCGAAACAACTTTCATCTTTATTAAATGCAGGTGCACTTCCTGTTGATTTAAAAGAAATGTATTCAACATCTGTTGGAGCGAAATTTGGTCAACAAGCGTTAGAGCAAACGATTTTCGCTAGTGCGATTGGTATCGCTCTTATCTTCTTATTTATGCTTGTATTCTACCGTTTACCAGGACTTGTAGCGGTTATTATGTTAGGTTTATACATTTTCGTTACATTACTTGTCTTTAACTGGATGCATGCTGTTCTTACGTTGCCAGGTATTGCGGCGTTAGTGCTCGGAGTAGGTATCGCAGTTGATGCGAATATTATTACGTACGAGAGACTGAAAGAAGAGCTGAAAATTGGTAAGTCAATGATGTCGGCATTCCGAGCTGGTAACCATCGTTCCTTAGCAACAATTCTAGATGCAAACGTTACGACTCTTGCAGCAGCTGGTGTGTTATTCGTTTATGGTAATAGCTCTGTAAAAGGATTCGCAACAAGTTTAATCGTAAGTATTTTAGTCGGTTTCATTACGAACGTATTCGGTACTCGTTTCTTACTAGGTTTACTTGTAAAGAGCCGTAACTTCGATAAAAAACCAGGGTATTTTGGTGTGAAACAAAAGGATATTATTCCATTAACAAAAGGTGTAGTACATCCGCCAACGAGATTTGATCGTATTAACTTCGTAAATATTGGTCATAAATTCCTTATCTTCTCGATTGTAGTTGTAATTGCGGGTGCAATTATCCTACCAATTTTCAAATTGAATCTTGGTATTGATTTTGCAAGTGGTACACGTATCGACTTGCAATCAAAACAAGCAGTCACTGTTGCTGATGTTCATAAAGATTTTAAAGAGTTGAACATTGATGTGAAGGAAGAAAATATTGTACCGACCGGGGATGACAATAAAGGTTTCGCAGTTCGTACATTAGGCGTCCTATCAAAAGATGAGATTGCGAAGACAAAAACATTCTTCCACGACAAATATGGTACAGATCCAAATATAAGCACAGTTTCGCCGACAATTGGGAAAGAAATTGCACGAAATGCATTTATCGCAGTATTAATTGCTTCTGCGGTTATCATTTTATACGTAAGTATTCGTTTCCGATTTACGTATGCGTTATCTGCAGTACTTGCATTATTACATGACGCATTCGTTATGGTTGTTATGTTTAGTATTTTCCAATTAGAGGTAGACTTAACGTTTATCGCTGCGGTGTTAACAATCATCGGTTATTCTATTAATGACTCGATTGTTACATTTGATAGAAACCGTGAATTATACAAACAGAAAAAACGAGTGCGCGATATAAAAGACCTAGAAGAAATCGTAAATGCAAGTATTCGCCAAACGCTTGGTCGCTCGATTAACACCGTATTAACAGTGTTATTCCCAGTAATTGCACTGCTTATCTTCGGTAGTGAGTCACTACGTAACTTCTCGTTTGCGTTACTTGTTGGATTAATTGTAGGTACGTACTCTTCTGTTTTCGTTGCCTCTCAAATTTGGTTAATGCTTGAAAACCGTCGTTTGAAAAGAGGTAAAAACAAGAAGAAGGTTGAGAAAGTAGAATCTGAACCGCAAGTATAGAAAAGATGATGTCTCTTTATGAGGCATCTCTTTTTTCGTTTGTGGATACAATAAGATAGCAACTTTTTGATGGGAAGAAGATGGAAGAAAGTGGTGGTGTTATCGCTGTTTTTGTTAAAATAAAAAGATAGGTTAAGAAAAGAAGGGATTTTAATTATGGAAAAAGATGAACGTTTTAAACAGGCCGAGTTTGGTGCTATTGTCGGGATCGTTGGTAATATTATATTAGCAATTGTAAAGGCGGTAATTGGTTATATTGGGAACAGTAAAGCACTGTTAGCAGATGCGGTGCATTCTGCATCAGATGTAATTGGTTCGCTAGCTGTACTTTTTGGATTGCGAGCGGCAAAGCAGCCACCTGATGAAGATCATCCGTATGGTCATGGTAAAGCGGAATCGATTTCAGCGATTATTGTTGCGGTATTATTATTTATTGTGGGACTTGAAATCGCGATTTCATCTATAAAAGCTTTTTCGCAAGAACTAGAACCGCCGAAAGGAATTACGATTTTTGCTGTTGTTCTTTCAATCGTCGTGAAAGAAGGAATGTTTCAATATAAATTCCGATTAGGGAAAAGGGTAAATAGTGATGCAATTATTGCAAATGCATATGAGCACCGTTCGGATGTATTTTCTTCAATTGCAGCTTTAATCGGTATTTGTGCAGCTATACTAGGTGGTAAGCTTGGTATAGACTGGCTTGTATATGCTGATCCGATTGCAGGATTAGTTGTTTCACTACTTGTTGTAAAAATGGCATGGAGCATTGGAGCGGAAGCAATTCATGCAACTCTTGACCATGTTCTTCATGAGGAGGATGTTATTCCGCTTAGAGAAGCGGTTCTTCAAGTAGATGGTGTGAAAAAAATTGGTTCTTTATATGCACGGGAGCATGGTCATTATGTTATTGTCGATATTAAAGTGTCTGTAGATCCATACATTACTGTAGAAGAAGGACACCGCATTGGAAAACATGTGAAAGAAATGCTTATGAAACAAGATAATGTACAAAATGTATTCGTACATATAAATCCGTATTCTCCAAATTAAACATCATTAACATTTTAGTATGTAGATATTGCATCATAGTTTGCATTATATTGTCACCCCTTAATCTGTCTTGTATAATGAACAGGTTAAGGGGTGATTTCGTGTTACAACCGAAGACGCGTTGGAAAGAAAAAGAATATAATGAAGAGCGAGTGAGTGAATTAGCAAGTAAATTACAGTTATCGCCACTTGTCGTTTCATTATTCCTCGGTAGAGGACTAGATACAGAAGATAAGATTTTAGATTTTTTAAATACAGAAAATCAAGAATTTCATGATCCATTTTTATTAGAAGGAATGGATAGAACGGTAGAACGTGTAAATAAGGCGATTCAAAATGGAGAGCAAATATTAATATTTGGTGATTACGATGCGGACGGAGTAAGTAGTACGACGGTTTTATATCTTGCTCTTCAAGAATTAGGTGCAGAAGTAGAATTTTACATTCCAAATCGTTTTACAGAAGGGTATGGACCGAACGAAGAAGCGTTTCGTTGGGCGCATAGCGCAGGGTTCTCACTGATTATTACTGTCGACACTGGCATCGCAGCAGTACATGAAGCGAATGTAGCGAAAGAGCTTGGAATAGATCTAATTATTACAGATCACCATGAGCCACCGCCAGAATTGCCAGAAGCACTTGCGATTATACATCCGAAATTAGATGGCGGTGTATATCCGTTTCACTATTTAGCTGGTGTAGGTGTTGCGTTTAAAGTTGCGCATGCACTATTAGGCCGTGTACCAGAACATTTATTAGAAATTGCAGTAATCGGTACAGTAGCCGATTTAGTGTCACTTCATGGTGAAAATAGGTTGCTAGTGAAACGCGGTTTAAAACATATGCGTATGACGAAAAATATTGGTTTGAAGGCATTGTTTAAAGTTGCTAACGTTTCGCAAAGTGAAATTACAGAAGAGAGTATTGGCTTCTCAATTGCACCGCGTATTAATGCGGTCGGGCGTTTAGAAGATGCAACGCCGGCTGTACACCTTTTATTATCAGATGATCCTGAGGAAGCGAAAGAGTTGGCCGAAGAAATTGATGAGCTGAACAAACTGCGAAAAGATATTGTAAAGCAAATTACCGAAGAGGCTATCGCTGAAGTTGAAAATAACTTTCCGCCAGAAGAAAACAAAGTATTAGTACTTGCAAAAGAAGGTTGGAATCC
Organism: Bacillus sp. L_1B0_5; assembly: GCF_000836715.1. Classification (NCBI taxonomy): domain Bacteria; kingdom Bacillati; phylum Bacillota; class Bacilli; order Caryophanales; family Bacillaceae; genus Bacillus; species Bacillus sp. L_1B0_5. The sequence continues at coordinate 16,391 of NZ_JXIS01000117.1, forward strand.
AGGTGTAATTGGGATTGTCGCTTCTAAATTAGTTGAACGTTTTTATCGTCCGACTATTGTATTATGCATTGATCCTATAAAAGAAACAGCAAAAGGCTCAGCGCGTAGTATTGCAGGATTTGATTTGTTTGCAAATTTATCAGATTGTAGAGAGTTATTGCCACACTTCGGAGGGCATCCGATGGCAGCTGGGATGACGCTACATATGAATGATGTAGATGAATTACGCCGTCGCTTAAATGAACAAGCAGATGCAATTTTAACAGAAGAAGATTTTATTCCAATTACAGCAGTTGATGTTTTTTGTAAAGTGGAGGATGTAACGCTAGCGGCAATTGAAGATATGCAGAAGTTAGCACCATTTGGTGTTGGAAATCCGAAACCACGTATTGCAGTGAAAGATGCAGAGTTAGAAAGTATTCGCGCAATCGGATCAGATGGCTCTCATTTAAAAATGGCTCTTCGTGATGGACAAGCAACACTGGATACAATTGGATTTGGTTTTGGTGCATATGCGAAAGAAATCTCTCCAGTTGCAAAAGTATCTGTAATAGGAGAAGCATCCATCAATGAATGGAACAATTTTAAGAAGCCACAATTAATGGTACAAGATATTGCTGTAGAGGCGTGGCAATTATTTGATTGGCGTAGTATGCGTAATGCAGAAGCAAATTTAGCAGAACTTCCGAAAGAAAAAATAACAATGGTGTATTTTTCTGAAGAGGTATTGAATAAATTTTCTTTAGAGGACTATAAAGAAAAGCTTATGCATGCGTCAGAAGTAACGCATTTGGATGATCAATACATCGTGTTACTCGATTTGCCAAGCGGAACAGATGAATTACGTGAGTTATTTAAAGTAGGATTCCCAGCGCGAATTTATACACTGTTTTATCAAGAAAATAACCATCTATTTAGTACAGTTCCTACGAGAGAACACTTTAAATGGTACTATTCTTTCTTAAGCCAAAAAACACCATTTTCTTTAAGACAATATGGAGAACAACTATGTCGCCATAAAGGCTGGTCAAAAGATACAGTAAATTTCATGACACAGGTGTTTTTTGAGTTAGAATTTGTTACAATAAAAGATGGCGTCATTTTTATGGCAGACAAAAAACAAAAGCGTGATTTAATTGAATCGAACACATATCGTGAGAAAATGAACCACTTACAATTAGAAAAAGAATTGGTTTATAGCACATATCAGCAACTATATACATGGTTTGAAACGATTCGTAATCATAAAGAAGTAGAACAGTTAGGGTAAAGGATTTGTATTTACAAACCTTTTAGATCTGAGGAGGATTCAGAAATATGGATTTCAAGCAACATATCGCAATTGTACCGGATTATCCGAAAGAAGGTATTGTGTTTAAAGACATTACACCTTTAATGAATGACGGTAAAGCATACAAAGCAGCAACAGATGCAATCGTTGAGTACGCAAAAGAAAGAGATATCGATGTTGTAGTAGGACCAGAAGCTCGTGGTTTCATTATCGGTTGCCCAGTTTCTTATGCGTTGGAGGTAGGATTTGCGCCAGTTCGTAAATTAGGAAAATTACCACGTGAAGTAATTACAGTTGATTACGGTAAAGAATATGGAACGGATGTTTTAACAATCCATAAAGATGCAATTAAGCCAGGTCAACGCGTATTAATTACAGATGATCTATTAGCTACAGGTGGAACAATCGAAGCGACAATTAAGTTAGTTGAAGAGCTAGGCGGAGTTGTAGCAGGGATTGCATTCTTAGTAGAGCTTACTTACTTAGATGGTCGTAAAATGTTAGATGGTTACGATGTATTAGTATTAGAAAAATACTAATCACTATATAGGTAAAACTACGGTGATAAAAAGTACCCGTGAATCTCTTGGAGAGGAGCGGGTACTTTTGTATAATTGAACAAAAAATCATGGTGAAATGTCAGTAAAATCTTTTCCTTTTCACAATTCACAATCATTGGGTTATAATGATAGAATATAATTTATTCTATTAAATAAAGATAAAGTCAATTTTCAATAAAAGGTGATTCGATGGCAAATGAGCAGGTACTAACAGCTGAACAGGTACTCGAGAAAGCAAGTCAATATTTAGCGGATGAAGATATTGAGCTAGTGGCACGTGCCTATGAATATGCACGTGATGCGCATAGCGAACAATATAGAAAATCGGGTGAACCGTATATTATTCATCCGATTCAAGTTGCAGGTATTTTAGTTGATTTACACATGGATCCAGCTACGGTATCAGCAGGTTTCTTACATGATGTAGTGGAAGATACAGAGATTACGTTAGAAGATATTGAACGGGAATTTAACAAAGAAATTGCTATGCTTGTTGATGGTGTTACAAAGCTTGGGAAGATTAAATATAAATCTCATGAACAACAACAAGCCGAAAACCATCGCAAAATGTTTATTGCAATGGCTCAAGATATTCGAGTTATTTTAATTAAACTAGCTGATCGTCTTCATAACATGCGTACATTGAAACATTTGCCTCAAGAGAAGCAGCGTCGCATTGCGAATGAAACGTTAGAAATCTTTGCACCTTTAGCACATAGACTCGGAATTAGTACTATTAAATGGGAGCTAGAGGATACGTCACTTCGCTATTTAAATCCACAGCAATATTACCGTATTGTAAATTTAATGAAGCGTAAACGTGCAGAACGTGAAGAATACTTAGACGAAGTAATGACTGGTATTCGTGAGAAATTAAAAGAAGTTGCAATTCAACCTGAGATTTCTGGAAGACCGAAACATATTTATAGTATTTATCGTAAAATGGCACTGCAAAATAAGCAGTTCAATGAAATTTACGATTTATTAGCTGTACGTGTCGTTGTAAATAGTATTAAAGATTGTTATGCGGTGCTTGGAATTATTCATACGTGCTGGAAGCCGATGCCAGGTCGTTTTAAAGATTATATTGCAATGCCAAAAGCAAATCTATATCAATCTCTTCATACGACTGTAATTGGACCGAAAGGTGATCCACTTGAAGTGCAAATTCGTACGAAAGAAATGCACGAAATTGCAGAATTCGGGATCGCGGCACACTGGGCGTACAAAGAAGGAAAAACAGCAGAAACAACAGGTACATTAGAGAAGAAACTCACATGGTTCCGTCAAATATTAGAATGGCAAAATGAAGCTTCTAATGCAGAGGAATTTATGGAGTCATTAAAAATTGATTTATTCTCTGACATGGTATTCGTCTTTACACCGAAAGGCGATGTAATGGAATTACCACTTGGATCGGTTCCGATTGATTTCTCGTATCGTGTCCATTCGGAAATTGGGAATAAAACAATTGGTGCAAAAGTAAACGGTAAAATGGTGACGCTGGATTATAAATTAAAAACAGGCGACATTATTGAAATTTTAACGTCGAAACATTCATATGGCCCAAGTCAAGATTGGGTAAAACTTGCTCAAACATCTCATGCGAAAAATAAAATTCGTCAATTCTTTAAGAAACAACGTAGAGACGAAAATATTGAAAAAGGCCGTGAACTTGTTGAAAAGGAAGTACGTGGTCTAGAGTATGAGATGAAAGAAGTATTAGCGCCTGATAACTTAAAACGCGTCGCTGAGAAATTTAACTTTGCAAATGAAGAAGATATGTTTGCAGCAGTTGGGTATAGCGGAATTACAGCTTCGCAAATTGTTACGCGACTAACGGACAAGTTCCGCAAACAACGCGAAGAAGAAGAAATTGTTGAAGTTAAAGAAGTTCGTAAACCGATGAAAATTCGAAAATGGGATTCTGGTGTAAAGGTAAGCGGTGCTGATAATTTATTAATTCGTTTATCGAAATGCTGTAACCCAGTTCCGGGCGATGATATCGTTGGGTATATTACGAAAGGCCGAGGTGTATCGATTCACCGCCGTGATTGTGTAAATGTTCATACAGAAGAAGCTGTAGAACGATTATTAGAAGTAGAGTGGGAAGGTAGCCCTGAAAAAGAAATTGAGTATAACGTTGATATTGAAATTTCAGGTTACGATCGCCGTGGTTTATTAAATGAAGTACTGCAAGCTGTTACAGAGACGAAAACGTACATTTCAGCTGTTTCTGGTAGAAGTGACCGTAATAAGATGGCAACAATTAATATGTCAATCTCGATTCGTAACTTACAACACTTGAAAAAAGTAGTAGAACGCATTAAACGCGTTCCAGAAATTTATGCAGTACGACGCATGATGCATTAATAGGGAGTGTAGAAAGATGAGAGTTGTTTTACAACGATCAAAGGAAGCGTCTGTCACAGTAAATGGTGAGATTATAGGGCAAATTCCGTTCGGTCTAACATTGCTAGTTGGCATTACGCACGAAGATACAGAAAAAGATGCAACTTACATTGCAGAAAAAATTGCGAACTTACGTATTTTTGAAGATGAGAGCGGAAAGATGAATCATTCTGTACTTGATGTAGAAGGACAAGTTCTATCTATTTCGCAATTTACATTATACGGAGATTGTCGCAAGGGAAGACGTCCAAACTTTATGGATGCTGCGAAACCTGACTATGCAGAGCGTTTATACGATTTCTTTAATGAAGAAGTTCGCAAACAAGGATTGCATGTGGAAACAGGGAAGTTCGGAGCAATGATGGACGTTTCTTTAATCAATGATGGTCCGGTGACCTTAATTGTAGAAAGTAAATAGTGTTGATAAAAAAGAGAGGATTATATAATCCTCTCTTTTTTATACATTTCGGCAATTCATCTTCATCTGATTTGTGTTACGGGTGAAGCCTAACAATTCAGGTGAAGATGAATTGCCGTGAGAAGGTAGGTTGAACCCTTTTTGTTTCGTTCATAACAATTTTTTGATGGCGAATGTTTGTTTCTTTTTGTCTTACGATATAATCTGTTGTAGATAAGGAGGGAATATATCGTAAGACAACGAAATTGGATAATAATCATTATTCGATTACTTGAGCTAAAAGAAATTTCGATGAAGAACATGTTCATATTTTGTTCCGTTTCATTCCAAATATTGATTTGTCAAAAGTAATGAATAATTTTAATGAACTCTCTAAGAAAGGTGGTGAAAACAATGGCTAGAAAGAAAGCAGTGAAAGTATTACGAAAACAAAAGAAAAGAGAAACCATGCAACGATTCACGCAAAAACAGAATATCGGACGGGCTTGCCTCACAGCTAAAGAATTCCGCTTACTGCAACGCATGTCACATAGTTCAAAAGCATTGCGAAATGTTGGATTGTACACAATGAAACAAAGTTATTTGAACCATAATAAAATGGCTACTGTAAAAGAAATGGATACTGCCATGCAAGCTGATATGAATTACTCGGGCATTCAATCAAACTCTGTTCAGGCCATTCGTAGAGCCTTATATGCAGAAGTAAAAAGCTTTTTTAAAGCATTGGAACAGTGGAAGAGAAAACAAGAAACCTTCACAGGTCGTCCTAAGTTTCCGAATTATTCTCGTTCAACTGACAAACGAATTATTGAGATCTATCAAGTTCCAAAAGTGGATAATAACGGGTATTGGATGATTCCGATGAATGTTGCATTCAGAAAAAAATTCGGTTCCATTAAAATACGTATGCCTAAAAACTTAAGAAATAAAAAAATCTCCTACATTGAAATTGTACCGAAGCAAAAAGGTCGGTTCTTTGAGGTGCATTACACATATGAAATGCACGTTTCTCAAATGAAGAAACCATCCACGACTACTAGTAGCGCTTTGAGTTGCGATTTAGGTGTAGACAGATTAGTAAGTTGCGCAACCAATACAGGTGATGCATTTTTAATTGATGGAAAAAAACTAAAATCCATTAACCAATACTTCAACAAAATGATGCGTAATCTGCAACTGAAAAATATAGAAAATGGACTTTCAAAACGTGTTGTAACGAATAGAATGGCTGCACTTTGGCATAAACGAGAACGACAAATAAATGGTTACATTTCACAAACTGTAGGCCTGTTGTTTAAAAAAGTGAAAGCATGTAACATAGATACGGTTGTCGTAGGGTATAACGCTGGTTGGAAACAAAAATCTGATATGGGAAAAAAGAATAATCAAACATTTGTGCAAATCCCATTTCATAAATTGATTGCAGCGATTGAGAATAAATGTATAAAAGAAGGTATACGATTTTTAAAACAAGAAGAAAGCTATACTTCAAAAGCTAGTTTTCTTAATAAGGATCCGGTTCCTGTTTGGTCTAAGGAAGATAGGACGCATTATCTCTTTAGTGGCAAACGAATCACTCGTGGTCTGTACCAAAGTAAAGCAGGAACGTGTATCCATGCTGATATTAATGGTGCATTGAATACATTGCAAAAATCAAAGGTTGTAGAATTGGATGACAATCTCAAAGTGAAAACGCCGATTCTATTAGAAGTGCAAAAACGTAAGGCTGTTGCTTCGCGCATAGCTTAGTGGGTGCGTCAACCATCCATGTGTACTCGACTTGTCGGGGCTTGTAGCACACGCCGGATTCATCTGAGTGGTGGCTTCTTCCATAAGGAAGAACTGCTCTTTTTCAAAAGGGTGGTGCAAGTGGGAAAACGATAGTTCATTGCCAGTACCAACCAAAAACATACTTGGGGTGTTACCGTAAGGTGGCATGAATTCTAGAGCGTCAAACTGTCTGAAAAGACCTAGATTTCTAACTCAAGCCCTCACTGAAACGTTTTAACTCAGTGGGGGAGTTGGCACATTGTTGTATGTTTTGTTCATTTATCCCGCTATTTGTGGACAGTGGCCTCCCGCGGATTAAAGGTTCACTTTCTTTGGAATCAATAGCTTCTGCATTTATGTATAACTCTCTCATCAATATGGAACAATAAAAAGTAAAACATCCATATTGAATGTGAGGGATATACGTATGCGTATGAATGAAAAAGGGCATTCTGTTACAAATGGTGCAAATCAACTATTTAACGTGAATTTTCATGATTTTATTTCAAAAGAGCAAAACAATACTTCAATGGAGCTTGCTTCCGAGTTTGGGATTTCTCTTCAAGATGTAAAGCGTTTAAAGAAGCAGATTGAACGTTCTTAGAGCACTTGACAATCCTACTTAACAAACGTATAGTAATTTTATATTTACATATGAATATAACCGTTGATAGAGAAGAGTAAATGAGACACACATGGAAAGAGAAGGAATGTCTTAGGCTGAAAACATTTCTGCATGATGACTGATTGAATGACACTCTAGAGGTTTCAACTTGAACGGCATATATGCTTAGTAGGGATGAACGCATATTTAAGCGTTATTAAAAAAGTGGAAGCATACGTGCTTCAATTAGGGTGGCACCACGGGTATAATACTCTCGTCCCTACTGTTTAAACAGTAGAGGCGGGAGTTTTTTTATTTTTATTAAGATTAAAACAATTTGAGGAGGAACTGAATATGTCTATTCAAATCCCACGCGGAACGCAAGATATTCTTCCAGGCACTGTTGAGTTATGGCAGTATATCGAAGGGCAAGCACGCGAAATTTGCCGTCGTTACAATTATAAAGAAATTCGTACACCAATTTTTGAGCACACTGAGCTATTTTTACGCGGTGTTGGTGATACGACAGATATCGTACAAAAAGAAATGTACTCATTCCAAGATCGTGGAGAGCGCAGTTTAACATTACGTCCAGAAGGTACTGCACCTGTTGTACGTTCTTACGTTGAAAATAAAATGTTTGGTGATGCAACACAACCAACGAAATTATACTATATCGGTCAAATGTTCCGTTATGAAAGACCACAAGCAGGTCGCTATCGTCAATTCGTACAATTCGGTATCGAAGCAATCGGCAGTAATGACCCTGCAATTGATGCAGAAGTAATTGCACTTGCTGTTGAATTTTACCGCGGCATGGGCTTGAAAAATATTAAAGTTGTATTAAACAGTTTAGGTGACGCAGCGAGCCGTCAAGCACACCGTGATGCATTAATCGCACACTTTGAGCCACGTATCGGCGAATTCTGTTCTGACTGTCAATCTCGCTTAGAAAAGAACCCACTTCGAATTTTAGACTGTAAGAAGGACCGTAACCATGAATTAATGGCAACAGCACCATCTATTACAGAATACTTAAACGAAGATTCAGCAGTATACTACGACAAAGTTCAAGAACTATTAACGATGATGGATGTTCCATTTGAAAAAGATCCGAACTTAGTGCGTGGTTTAGACTACTACCAACACACTGTTTTTGAAATTATGAGTGAGGCAGAAGGTTTCGGTGCGATCACTACATTAAGCGGTGGTGGCCGTTATAACGGACTTGTACAAGAAATCGGTGGACCAGAAATGCCAGGTATCGGTTTTGCAATGAGTATTGAACGTTTAATTATGGCGCTAAAAGCTGAAAACATTGAATTACCACTTGAACATAGCATTGATTGTTACGTTGTAGCGCTTGGTGAAAAAGCGAAAGACCATGCTGCAAAAGTTGCGTTCGATCTTCGTAAAGCTGGGTTATCAGTTGAAAAAGATTATTTAGATCGCAAAATGAAAGCACAATTTAAATCAGCAGATCGTCTAAAGGCGAAATTTGTAGCTGTATTAGGAGAAGATGAGCTAGATAAAGGCATCATTAACTTAAAAGATATGGCAACAGGTGAACAAGAAGAAGTAGCGTTAGATGTATTTGCTTCATACGTAGCAGAGAAATTAATATAGGGGGAACTTACAGTGGCTGAAAGAACACATGCATGTGGAAAAGTAACAGTAGAAGCTGTTGGACAAACAGTTCAATTAAAAGGTTGGGTACAAAAACGCCGTGACTTAGGTGGATTAATCTTTATCGATTTACGTGACCGTACAGGTATCGTACAAGTTGTATTTAACCCAGAAACATCAAAAGAAGCGTTAGAAGTAGCAGAAACAATTCGTAGCGAATACGTATTACACATAGAAGGTACAGTTGTTGAACGTGGTGAAGGCGCAATTAATGACAATATGGCAACTGGTCGTATTGAAGTACAAGCAACGAAAGTAAATGTATTAAACGCAGCGAAAACAACGCCAATTATTATTGCTGATGATACAGATGCATCAGAAGATGTGCGTTTAAAATATCGTTATTTAGACTTACGTCGACCTGTAATGTTCAACACATTCAAAATGCGTCATGACGTAACAAAAACAATTCGTAACTTCTTAGATACAGAAGAGTTTTTAGAAGTTGAAACACCAATTTTAACGAAGAGCACACCAGAAGGAGCTCGTGACTATTTAGTACCAAGTCGTGTACATGATGGTGAATTCTATGCATTACCACAGTCACCACAGTTATTTAAACAGCTTCTTATGGTCGGCGGATTTGAGCGTTACTATCAAGTAGCACGTTGTTTCCGTGACGAAGATTTACGTGCAGATCGTCAACCAGAATTCACGCAAATCGATATTGAAGCTTCATTCTTAACACAAGATGAGATTTTAGAAATGATGGAGCGTATGATGACGAAAGTTATGAAGGATGCAAAAGGTGTAGAAGTTAGTGCACCATTCCCTCGTATGAAATATGCTGATGCAATGGCTCGTTACGGTTCTGATAAGCCAGATACACGCTTTGAAATGGAACTAACAGACTTATCTGAGTTTGCAGCAGGTTGTGGCTTTAAAGTGTTTACAAGTGCTGTAGAAAGCGGCGGACAAGTAAAAGCAATTAATGCAAAAGGTGCTGCAAGTAAATACTCTCGTAAAGACATCGATGCATTAACTGAATTCGTGAAAGTATACGGTGCAAAAGGTCTAGCTTGGCTTAAAGTTGAAGAAGACGGCTTAAAAGGACCGATTGCGAAATTCTTTGGTGAAGAAGATGCAAACGTGTTAATGAGTACATTAGAAGCTACTGCTGGCGACTTATTACTATTCGTAGCAGATAAGAAGAGCATTGTTGCAGATAGCTTAGGCGCACTTCGTTTACGTCTAGGTAAAGAGCTTGAGTTAATTGATGAAAGTAAATTTAACTTCCTATGGGTAACTGATTGGCCACTTCTTGAGTACGATGAAGATGCAGATCGTTACTTCGCAGCTCATCATCCATTCACAATGCCATTCCGTGAAGACGTTGAGCTATTAGAAACAGCGCCAGAAAAAGCGCGTGCACAAGCATATGACCTTGTATTAAACGGTTATGAGCTTGGTGGTGGATCACTTCGTATTTACGAGCGTGACGTACAAGAAAAAATGTTCAAAGCACTTGGATTCTCACAAGAAGAAGCGCAAGAGCAATTCGGGTTCTTATTAGAAGCATTCGAATACGGTACACCACCACACGGCGGAATCGCATTAGGTTTAGATCGTCTTGTTATGTTACTTGCAGGCCGTACGAACCTTCGTGATACAATTGCATTCCCGAAAACAGCAAGCGCAAGCTGCTTATTAACAGAAGCTCCAAGCCCAGTTGCAGAAGCACAGCTTGAAGAGTTAAACTTGAAATTAAGCTTGAAAGAAGAGAAGTAAGAATAGGGTCTAGATGGTTATACTATAACCATCTAGACTTTTTTTGAGGGGAAGTTTAAAAAGTCCGGTTCTCGAGTAGTTAAAGCTACACTGCGCTCCTCCTGGCATAAGCGCCTCGATCTGCTCGGTTCTTTAAATCCTCTTTTTTAAACGTGTATTTAGGAAGAAGTAAAATTCTGGTCTATGTTTTCATTCTCGAAATATGTATTTTTAGGAATTCTATAACTTTTTCTATACAAATAGTCGGAAAAACGCTAGAATACATGGTAGACCATTTTTGTAATAGGAGTGTAGAGCTGAATGTTACATCAATTTTCACGTAATGAATTAGCCTTCGGTAAAGAAGGACTTGAAATATTAAAAAATAGTACAGTCGGTATTTTAGGAATTGGCGGCGTAGGGTCATTTTCAGCTGAAGCGTTAGCGCGTTCTGGAGTAGGACGTCTCGTATTAGTTGATAAAGACGTTGTAGATATTACAAACGTAAACCGTCAAATTCACGCTTTAGTATCTACTGTAGGACGTTCAAAAGTAGAATTAATGAAAGAGCGTATTGCAGACATTAATCCGGAATGTGAAGTAATTGGACTAGAAATGTTTTATACAGATGAAACATATGAAGAGTTCTTTAAACACGGTTTAGATTTCGTAGTGGATGCATCTGATACGATTACGTTCAAAATCCATTTAATTAAACAATGTTTACGTCGTAAAATTAAAATTATCTCATGTATGGGTGCAGCAAATAAAATGGACCCAACTCGTTTCCGTATTGCGGACATTTCTAAAACACATACAGATCCGATTGCGAAAGTAATTCGTACGAAGCTTCGTAAAGAGGGTATTAAAAAAGGTGTAAAAGTTGTCTTCTCTGACGAAAACCCAATCGTAATTCGTGAAGAAGTACGTAAAGAAATCGTACCAGACGAGAATGCAAAAATTCGTAAAGCGAAATTACCCCCTTCTTCAAATGCATTCGTACCATCTGTGGCAGGCTTAATTATGGCAAGTCACGTTGTACGTGAACGTATTAAAAATGTAGAAGTGAAACGTGTAGGGCAAGAATAAAAGAAAAGCATATATCCATTTTGGATATATGCTTTTTTATATGTATTAAAGAAATATGGATATTTGCATCACTACTAGTTCAAATGTAAGTAAGGTTAGTAAGTAATAATCATATTTATCTGATTTATAGGCGGATGTCTTTTTTAGACTGTTAATGGTGAAAAGAGCTAAAGTCAGGACGAGAAAGCCAAGAGTTATTTTGAAGATTATTAATGAAATAGCAACCATCTCCCTTTAAAGGTATATGTTTATAATAACATTTTAGTAAAAATTATCCAATCTGTTTTAGGAGTTTCCTTGTATGACAGGGAGGAATGTTATTGTCAATCTTTGTCGTTAAATCGATCTCCTTTATTGAATCGTTGATATATTGCAAGTTGTGATAGATATATTTGAAAAATCGTTGATATATTGCAAGTTGTGATAGATATATTCGAAAAACCGTTGATATATTGCAAGTTACGATAGATATATTCGAAAAATCGTTGATATAAATTCATTTACCAACATGTATATATATGGTTCACCGAAAACAAACAAGGATGTCACTTAGTTAAAAAAGTGACATCCTTGTTTGTTAATTCTCTGCAGAATATATAATATCTAAATTTCCATTTTGATCTGTCTTGAAAATGGGAGCAATCTGTTCTTCTTGTTCTTCAACCGAAACAAGTTTTCGAGCGCGATCCATAATTCGAACAAGCATCGCGTAATCTTCTTCGATTGCTTGTTGTTTTTTTGTGAGTACCGCTAATTTCGTTTCAAGTTCATGATTTGTTTTTTGCAGAGAAATGAGCTGAGCTTGTAATACATCATTTTCAGTTTGCAACTTTGCAAGTGAAGGATTTTTATGTTCTAAATTTTGTAAAAATGAGATGACATTTTGCATTGTAAGATCTTGTTTACTTGGCGTAATATCTTCTGAAAAATCGGCGTCAATTACCAGTTGCTTCGTTTTTGTGAACCGATCTTTTTCTATATTAGCTTCAGAACGTTTTAATTCTTTACGTTGTTTTTTTGCAAGCTGCACCGCATCTTCGTAATTCGGTCTTACTTCAGCATTCCATCTAAAACCACAAGCTGCGGAAGTGCGATTTAAAGCGTCGCCGACTTCATCAAACGCTTTTATTTGTGTGCTTCCGCTGCGAATATGTCGCAAAACAGTTTCTGCTAAAAGGAGATCATCTTCTTTTGTCCATGCATCTTGACGTGTTTTCATAAGCGAAGCCTCCATAATGGTGACGTTTTCGTTTATGTTACCCTTTATTTTTCGTTTTATTCGAAGTTTGTAATCTTTCATAAACGGTAGAAAGTGCTTGCTCAAATTTTCCTGTCGTTTTTGGTTTATAATATTGCTTGTTTTTTATTTTATCAGGTAAGTATTGTTGCCTTACCCAGCCGTTTGGATGGTCGTGTGGATATAAATATCCAATGCCTCTTCCGAGTGATTCTGCGCCTTTGTAATGACTATCTTTTAAATGGCTTGGAATGTCACCTGTTTGACCGTTGCGTAAATCGTGTAATGCAGCATCAAGTGCTTTATAAGCTGAATTTGATTTTGGTGATAAGCATAGCTCTATAACGGCATTTGCAAGTGGGATGCGTGCTTCTGGGAATCCAACTCGTTCAGCTGATTCAATTGCAGCTAGTGTACGCGGTCCAGCTTGCGGGCTAGCAAGTCCAATATCTTCATAAGCCATAATAAGAAGGCGTCTGCCAATACTTTGTAAATCCCCTGCTTCAATAAGGCGTGCTAAATAATGGAGCGCTGCATTTACATCACTTCCGCGCACTGATTTTTGAAATGCTGATAATACGTCATAATGAGCATCGCCGCCTTTGTCGTGAACGAAGCTCTTCTTTTGTAAGCATTCTTCTGCAATCTCGAGTGTGATTTCAGCCGCTTGATCGTCTGTAGTAAAGCTAGATAATACAGCAAGTTCAAGCGCGTTATAAGCGGAACGCATATCACCACCAGAGGCGTTTGCAAAGTGATGTAGTGCTTCATCTGTTACCGTTACAGCATATTCTCCAAGGCCTTTTTCTTTATCTTCTAAAGCTCTTTTTAACCCAATTAAAATATCATCTTCTGTTAGTGCGTGTAATTCGAAAATTTGACACCTGCTTCGAATAGCGGAGTTTATTGCATGGAATGGATTACTTGTCGTTGCACCAATTAAAGTAAGAAGTCCGCTTTCTAAGTGAGGTAATAGAAAGTCTTGCTTTGCTTTATCTAGACGGTGAACTTCATCTAAAATTAAAACGAGGTGTCGATGCATCTTTGCTTCTTGTACGACAACTTCCATATCTTTTTTATTGTGAGTAACAGCGTTTAATAGACGAAACGGGGTACCGGTACTTCCTGCAATTGCACTGGCAATGGATGTTTTTCCTGTACCTGGAGGACCGTATAAAATCATAGATTGAAAATGATTTGCTTGGACCATTCGCCATAAAATCTTTCCTTCACCAACTAAATGCTGTTGCCCAATAATTTCTTGAATATTTGTAGGGCGCATTCGATGTGCGAGTGGTTGTTTCATTTAGACCGTCTCCCTTAATATATAATCTCGTTCTATCGTATCATTTTTTTCTACGGAATTTGAAATAGGATGCTGTTTTATGGGAAAAATGAAGATGAATATTTTCATTTTTCTTTCAATTGTAATAATTTCCGAGTTTTTCAATGTGATTTTATGTTATCATTTTGATACACAAGTTGAAATTTCTTATAATACTATATTATGCTATAATTTCATAGGATTTTAAATTGTGTTCTTTTTATAAATAAGATATAACCAATAGAAGTGAAAATTTGAAAAGAGGTGCAAAATAGATGAAGATTTCAACAAAAGGCCGCTATGGCTTAACAATTATGATTGATCTTGCAAAAAAGTTTGGTGAAGGTCCAATTTCATTAAAATCAATTGCGCAGGCGCATGACTTATCCGAGCATTACTTAGAGCAATTAATTTCACCACTTCGTAACGCTCGTCTTGTAAAGAGTACGCGCGGGGCATATGGCGGATATGTATTATCTGATCAACCGGCTAACATTACAGCTGGGGATGTAATCCGTGTATTAGAGGGACCAATTAGTGTTGTAGAAATGATAGAAGAAGAAGAGCCAGCACAGCGCCAGTTATGGATGCGTGTTCGTGATGCGGTGCAAGAAGTGTTAGATAGTACAACGTTAGAAGATTTAGTACGTTATGAGGAAGAAAATCACGGGGGCTATATGTTTTACATTTAATTCCTTGTGAAACGATTTGGAAAGAAGGAGATTTAATGGAACGCATATACTTAGATCATGCTGCGACATCTCCGACTCACCCAGAAGTGGTCGAAAAGATGATTCCATATATGACAGAAATATTCGGGAACCCGTCTAGTATTCACTTTTATGGACGTCAAACTCGTCACACAGTAGATGAGGCGAGACGAGTGTGTGCACGCAGCATTCATGCGAATCCGAATGAAATTATATTTACGAGCGGTGGTACAGAAGCTGATAATTTAGCGCTTATAGGTGTAGCACGTGCGAACCGTCATAAAGGTAACCACATTATAACGACGCAAATTGAACATCATGCGATTTTGCATACGTGCGAATTGTTAGAGCGTGAAGGGTTTGAAGTGACATATTTACCTGTCGATGAAACAGGACGCATTCAAGTTACTGACATACAAAAGGCATTAACTGAAGAGACGATTCTTGTATCTATTATGTTTGGGAATAATGAAGTAGGGACAATGCAACCAATTGTGGAAATAGGAAAGCTGCTAAAAGAGCATCAAGCTTATTTCCATACAGATGCGGTACAAGCTTACGGTTTAGTAGAAATTGACGTGAAAGAGTTTGGTATTGATTTATTATCAATTTCAGCTCATAAAATTAATGGGCCAAAAGGTGTAGGGTTCTTATACGCTGGTGCAAATGTGAAATTTGAGCCGTTATTAATAGGCGGAGAGCAAGAAAGAAAACGCCGTGCTGGTACGGAAAATGTGCCTAGTATTGCTGGGCTTCAGCATGCAATTCTTATAGCTGAAAAAACTCGTGAGCAAAAAAATGCCCAATATGAAGAGTTTAAAGATATAATGGTATCTGTCTTCAAAAATGAAGGCATTACTTTCGAGGTAAACGGAAACTTAGAACATCGCTTACCGCATGTGCTTAATGTAAGTTTTACAGGAATGAACATTGAACCGTTTCTTGTGAACTTAGACCTAGCTGGCATTGCAGTATCAAGTGGTTCTGCTTGTACAGCTGGTTCGATTGATCCATCACATGTATTAGTAGCGATGTTTGGAAAAGACTCCGATCAAATACGTTCATCCGTACGCTTTAGTTTTGGACTTGGAAATACGAAAGAGCAAATTGAAAAAGCGGCGTACGAAACAGTGAAAATCGTGAAGCGATTAACACAAAATTAGCATGGGAGGTGACATGATGAACAAACTACCTCAAGAAACACGCGTTGTCATCGGAATGTCCGGTGGCGTCGATTCATCTGTAGCAGCACTTTTATTAAAAGAGCAAGGTTATGATGTAATCGGAATTTTTATGAAAAACTGGGATGATACAGATGAGAATGGTGTCTGCACAGCAACAGAAGATTACAATGATGTAATTGAAGTGTGTAACCAAATTGGTATTCCGTATTATGCAGTAAACTTTGAAAAACAATACTGGGATAAAGTATTTACTTACTTCTTAGATGAGTACCGAGCTGGTCGTACACCAAACCCAGATGTAATGTGTAATAAAGAAATTAAATTTAAAGCATTTTTAGAGCATGCAATTGCGCTTGGTGCCGATTATGTAGCAACAGGCCATTATGCACGCGTTGCTTATATGGACGGCGAATATAAAATGCTTCGCGGCGTTGATGACAATAAAGATCAAACATACTTCTTAAATCAATTAAGCCAAGAGCAATTATCAAAAACAATGTTCCCGTTAGGTGAATTAAAGAAACCGCAAATTCGTGAAATGGCGAAAGAAGCTGGCTTAGCGACAGCGGCGAAGAAAGATAGTACAGGTATTTGCTTCATTGGTGAGCGTAACTTTAAAGATTTCTTAAGTAACTACTTACCAGCACAACCAGGTGTAATGCAAACATTATCTGGTGAAGTGAAAGGAAAGCATGACGGTTTAATGTACTATACAATTGGACAACGTCATGGCCTTGGAATTGGTGGTAACGGTGATCCGTGGTTTGCTGTTGGGAAAAACTTGAAAGAAAACATTTTATATGTTGATCAAGGATTCCATAACGAACTTCTATATGGTGATGAAGTTATTGCTACGAATGTAGGATGGGTAAGTAACAAAGCAAAAGAAACAGAATTTAAGTGCACGGCGAAATTCCGTTATCGTCAAGAAGACAATAAAGTAACGGTTCAAATCGTTGATGAAAATACAGTTCGTATTCTTTGTGATGAGCCAATTCGTGCAATTACACCAGGACAAGCAGTTGTGTTCTATGATGGAGATGAGTGCTTAGGCGGTGCTACAATTGATGAAGTATACCGTAGTGGTAAGAAATTGGATTATTTAGGATAAATGAGAAGCCTCTGCCGATTAGCGGTTAGAGGTTTCTTTTACATAAAGCGAATTTTCGTTCGCTTGGAAAATACATTCTTTGTTATAATTTGTTGTAGAGGTGAAGGACATGTCAAACAAACTTGAAACAGGTATTCAATATATGCAAGAAGGAAACTGGGAAGAAGCAGCTAAAAATTTTACAGAAGCAATTGAAGAGAATCCGAAAGATGCGCTTGGATACATTAATTTTGCAAATTTATTAGACGTATTAGGTGATAGCGAGCGAGCGATTTTATTTTATAAACGTGCATTAGAGTTAGATGATAAATCTGCAGCTGCTTATTATGGCTTAGGAAACGTATATTATGGCCAAGAGCAATTTACTGAGGCGAAAGCTGTATTCGAACAAGCCATGCAAGCTGGATTACAATCAGCTGATGTAACATTTATGTTAGGTATTACACATGTACAGCTTGGAAATGATCGTCTTGCACTACCATTCTTACAAAGAGCAACAGAATTAGATGAAAACGATGTAGAAGCTGTATTCCAGTGCGGACTTTGCTTTGCACGACTAGAACATATTCAAGAGGCGAAACCTTATTTTGAAAAGGTATTAGAAATGGATGAAGAGCATGCAGATGCGTATTACAATTTAGGTGTTGCTTACGTATTTGAAGAAAATAACGAGAAAGCTCTCGCTTTATTTAAGAAAGCAACTGAAATTCAGCCAGATCACTTTTTAGCTGGTAATGGCGTTCGTTTATTAGAGCAAGAAGCTGAATAAGATGAAAATATAGTTTAATGGGTAGTTATCCCTCATCTAAAAAGGTGGGGGATGTACTGCTCATTAAAGTGAAAATATCGGAAAGGAGAGGAAAGATGGGAAATCAACATGCAATGGATTTGTTTGAGGAAGAGAAAAAATTTATAAAAGCGCAAGTTCTTCATACCATTTTCCACAACGAAGAAAACCTCTATTCCGTTGTCAGTATGAAAGTCATTGAAACGAATGAAACGTATGACGAAAAGAAAGTAATGATAAACGGTCATTTTCCCCGCATGCATGAAGATGAAGTGTTTACATTGACAGGTCACTTTAAGGACCATCCAAAGTATGGAAAACAATATATGGTTGAAACATTTAAAAAAGAATTGCCGCAAACAAAAGCAGGTATGGTGCAATATTTAGCGAGTGATTTATTTAAAGGGATAGGAAAGCGTACAGCGGAAAAAATTGTGGATCATCTCGGGGAACATGCTATTTCTAAAATTATGGATGACCCTGAGGCGTTAAATGGTGTTGTTAACAAACAAAAGGCTCAGGAAATATATGAGACAATTGTTGAACATCAAGGATTAGAGAAAGTAATGAGCTTTTTAAATGGTTACGGTTTTGGAACGAAACTTTCTATTAAGATTTACCAGCAATATAAAGAGATGACATTAGAAGTGATTCGTAATAATCCGTATCAACTTATTGAAGAAGTGGACGGGATTGGTTTTGGACGAGCGGATGATATAGGGCGTGCGTTAGGAATATCGGGTAATCACGACGACCGTGTACGAGCGGGATGTTTTTACACATTAGAGAATGTCTCATTGCAACTTGGTCACGTTTATATGAGGAAAGATCAACTTGTAAGAGAAACGATGTCACTTTTAAACAATCAAGAAGGAAGAGTGACTGAGGAAGATATTATAGGTTGTATTGAAACGATGCAAAGTGAAGGGAAAGTCATCATAGAAGAAGAACGAGTGTATTTAGCAACTTTATTCTACTCTGAAAAAGGTGTTGTAAAGTCTATTCGTCGATTGATGAATCAAGAGGAAACACCTTCATTTCCTGAAGCAGAAGTGTTAAAAACATTAGGTGAAATTGAAGAACAGTTGAATGTACAATATGCACCGTTTCAGCAAGAAGCGATTCAAACGGCACTTCATAAACCGATGATGTTATTAACAGGTGGACCAGGAACAGGGAAAACAACAGTTATTAAAGGAATTGTTGAAATGTACGCGTCTCTTCACGGATTATCGTTAAATCCTAATGAATACAGTGATGATAATCCATTTCCAATACTATTAACAGCTCCAACAGGAAGAGCAGCGAAGCGGATGAGTGAATCGACAGGACTTCCAGCTTGCACAATTCACCGTTTACTTGGCTGGACGCCAGAAGGATCTTTCCAGCGTAATGAAACGGATCCTGTCCAAGGTAAGCTCCTTATTATCGATGAATTTTCAATGGTTGATATTTGGCTTGCAAATCAGCTATTTAAGTCGCTGCCGACGAATATTCAAGTTATCGTTGTAGGTGATGAAGATCAGTTGCCATCTGTAGGACCTGGACAAGTATTAAAAGATTTATTAAATGCAGGCGCAGTTCCGACAGTGAAGCTTACTGAAATTTATCGTCAAGCAGAAGGCTCATCTGTTATTCAACTTGCCCATGCGATCAAAGACGGCACACTCCCGCCAGATTTAGCGCAAAATAAAAAAGATCGTTCGTTTATTAGCTGTACAGGGGCTCAAATTGTTGAGGTTGTGAAAAAAGTTTGCGAAAATGCTAAAACAAAAGGCTTTAGTGCAAGGGATGTCCAAGTATTAGCACCGATGTACCGCGGGCCTGCTGGTATTAATGTATTAAACGAAGCGCTGCAACAAGTATTTAACCCGAAAAGGGAAAAGAGTAAAGAAATCCAGTACGGTGATGTTGTATACCGAAGAGGCGATAAAGTATTGCAACTCGTTAATCAGCCGGAGAGCCAAGTGTTTAATGGTGATATCGGAGAAATTGTTTCGGTGTTTTATGCGAAAGAAAACGTTGAGCAACAAGATATGATTATCGTTTCATTTGATGGAATTGAGGTAACGTATACAAAGCCGGATTTAAATCAAATTACGCATGCATATTGTTGTTCCATTCATAAATCACAAGGTAGTGAATTTCCGATTGTTATTATGCCGATTGTGAAAAGTTACAACCGTATGTTACGCCGTAATTTAATTTATACGGGCATTACAAGAAGTAAGAAGTTCCTTATTATTTGCGGGGAGGAAGTAGCTTTCCAATCTGGTGTAAATCGCCTTGATGATGCAATGCGCCAAACAACTTTAGCTAGTCGCTTGCAGGAATCACAAGGAGAAGTACAGATGGTCACAGTTAATGGCGAGGAAATGGACGTGGAAAACATTTCACCGTATGATTTCATGTAACAAGGTGAAATTATATAGTGAAACTTTCAAACGCATAGCGTTGAAAGGCTCCAGCAATGTATAAATGAATGCGGTTTGGACATAATGGCGAATAGAATCTGGGAGACTGTAAGGAGATGAAAGCCATATGTTCATTTGTCCAAATTGCAAAGGGAAAGACATTGGGAAAATAGGTGTCAACCAATTTTATTGCTGGAATTGTTATATCGAATTATCGGTTTCAAAGGGGAAAATCCATACGCATCAAGTTGAGGAAGATGGTTCATTAAGCTCTCTTGATGATTTATTTGATGAGAATGAAAGAACGATCGGATAACGAAAAGGGGGATTTACTTTGAATCTACGCAATTCATTAATCGCATTAGGTGTTGGAGCCGCAGCATATCAATATGCTCGTAAGCAAGATGTATTTTCAAAACGCAATATGAAAAAAGCACGTAAGATGATTAAGTCTTACTTATAATCATTTCGATAAAGTGAAAAACTCCCTTATAGACGAGGGAGTTTTTTTTATGCACTCATATGCAAATAAAAAAGTCCAATTTCTGAGAAAAGATAAGATAGACCGTAACAGCCAACGCCAAGTATTCCATACTGCCATAATTGCTTCGCTTTTTCTTTACGTGAGGAACGAATAAAGAACCCCTTCCAAATACCAAAGCCGATACAAATCCATTCAAGAATCATAAAAAGTGCTGATAATCCAAGCATAAACAAAACCATAATTAGCCCTCCTGATTACATTATTTCATGCTGTATTCTCAGGGGTGGTTGTCCTTGTTATGTTATTTATATGTACGTCTTTAAAAAACAGTATGGTCCGTATGAAAAGATTTTAAAAGTTTCACACATAACCTAACCCATTTATTTTCAAAATAAAGGTGGAGGAGGTTTTTCATGTGAAGAATCTTAAAATCATTTGGATATATCGTTTAGGATTATTGTTACTTGTTTTTCTTTGTTTGCTCGTCTTTTTAAAAATTAAGCCACTATGGGCACCGATTATTTTTGTATTTAAAGTAGCAATTACGCCGTTTCTTATCGCCTGTTTTATTGCGTATTTATTGCACCCTTTAATTGAAAAAATCCATAAGGAAGGAATGCCACGCACACTTGCTATTTTGCTCATTTACATTCTTTTCTTTGGTGGAATTGGTTATGGAATTTATAAAGGAACGCCAGTCGTTATTAAACAGTTACAAGAGATTAATGAACAATTTCCGCAGTTTACAAAGATGTACGATTCGTGGATGGATGGTGTTACAGAACAAACAGCGAATTTCCCGTCGTTTATTCATGAAAAGGTGAAACAAATTTTTGGTGGTGTAGAAACGAAGATTCAAGCACTTTTAAATAAAGTGATGAGTACAGCGCGTGGTGTACTCGATTCATTGCTCATTATTTTCTTAATACCGTTCATTGTATTTTACATATTAAAAGATTATGGTGAGTTTTATCATATCTTTTGGAAATTAGTCCCAAGTAAATGGCGAGGTACGGGGCAAATGCTTGCAAAAGAAATTGATAAGTCACTTGGAAGTTATATTCGAGGGCAGTTATTTGTTTGCTTAGTATTAGGGAGCGTATCAGCTCTTTCTTTTTGGTTTATCGGTATGAAGTATCCATTATTGCTTGGTATTATTATTGGGGTAACGGATATAATCCCATACTTTGGTCCTATTTTAGGAGCAATCCCTACGTTAATGATTGCAGCAACGGTATCAACGAGTTTACTTATTAAGGCGGGGATTACGATTGCTATTTTGCAATTTGTGGAAAGTAACATTTTATCGCCTTACATTGTTGGTAAGTCACTTCGTATGCATCCTGTTATTATTATGCTTGCATTACTAGTTGGGGGGGAAGTAGCTGGTATTGTAGGATTACTAATATCGGTTCCGATTTTAGCAGTTATTCGTACTGTCATTGTTCATGTGAGACCTCTCTTGAAAAAAGAAGATGTGTAAGTATAGAAGCCCTCTATGTAAGAAATGGAGGGCTAATCATATATTTATTTAGAAAGCTGCTCGTGTATCTTTTGGACGAGGGAGCTCACATCATTTGTTTGAATATGTTTTATTTTTTTCCATTCATTATCATACATAAATACAATTTGATTGTTGAAAAGACGCTTTTGTTCTTTTAGATTAGAAATTTTTGCAAAAGAGTACTCTTCAAATATTGGATTCTTACTTACATCTGGTCCATAAAAGAATAGCCTTTTGTTCGTTAAAATCAATAGGCCTGGCCTTGCGACGGAACGATAAATAAATATGTCTAATGAACATGCTGCGTAAAATAATATCGTTTCGTCAGTCGCTAATATGTTTTTAGCTTTGTTAAGTAAGGTTGTCATTGTAATCGCTCCTTTATTTTGTTAATAACAATTTAATTATAGCAAAAAAAGTAATATTTAGAAAATTTTATAAATTATTATTGTAAGGAGATTCCAATTTATTAATAAACGCATAATATATGAAAAGGCTGTTAAGAATGAATAGTAGAATACCTATGATTAATAAGCGATTAATACAATATAAATGATTATCTACATTGACAAACTTAAGAGAATTCTATTATATTTAGTCATATAATACATTAAATCAATGACGGAACAAGTACGTTACAGTCCATTTATAGAGAGAAGCTTCCATATGGCTGAAAGAAGCTTTAAATGAAGGGTAACAGAAAGCTAATCCTGAGAGCAGCTAATCACTGCCGTCTTGCCACGTTACGGCACCATGAGGTGATGAATTGATTGTTATTGTAATCAATTCATAATTAGGGTGGTATCGCGAGTTAACTCTCGTCCCTTTTATAGGGGCGGGAGTTTTTTATATTTAAGGAGGAAAATACAATGAAACAACTAACAGGCGCACAAATTCGTCAAATGTTTTTAGACTTTTTCCAAGAAAAAGGACATGCAGTAGAACCTAGTGCATCACTAGTTCCACATGAAGATCCATCTCTTCTATGGATTAATAGTGGTGTAGCAACATTAAAAA
Organism: Bacillus sp. L_1B0_5; assembly: GCF_000836715.1. Classification (NCBI taxonomy): domain Bacteria; kingdom Bacillati; phylum Bacillota; class Bacilli; order Caryophanales; family Bacillaceae; genus Bacillus; species Bacillus sp. L_1B0_5. The sequence continues at coordinate 39,700 of NZ_JXIS01000117.1, forward strand.
AATATTTTGATGGGCGTGTAATCCCACAAAATCCACGTATTACAAATGCTCAAAAATCAATTCGTACAAACGATATTGAAAACGTAGGGAAAACAGCTCGTCACCATACATTCTTTGAAATGTTAGGAAACTTCTCAATTGGTGATTACTTCAAAGAAGAAGCAATTACATGGGCTTGGGAATTCTTAACGAGCGACAAATGGATCGGATTCGATAAAGAATTACTATCAGTTACAATCCATCCAGAAGATGAAGAAGCATTTACAATTTGGAATGAGAAAATGGGTGTTCCAAAAGAGCGTATTATCCGTTTAGAAGAAAACTTCTGGGATATCGGTGAAGGGCCAAGTGGACCGAATACAGAGATTTTCTATGACCGCGGAGAAGCTTACGGTAATGACTTTAGTGACCCAGAATTATATCCAGGCGGAGAAAACGAGCGTTACTTAGAAGTATGGAACCTTGTATTCTCTCAATTTAATCATAATCCAGATGGTTCATATACACCACTTCCTAAGAAAAACATTGATACAGGGATGGGTCTAGAACGTATGACATCTATCGTTCAAGATGTGCCTACGAACTTTGATACAGATCTATTCATGCCGATGATTGGTGCAACAGAATCAATTTCTGGTGAGAAATACCGTAATGGCGATTTAGAAAAAGATATGGCATTTAAAGTAATTGCTGACCATATCCGTACAGTAACATTTGCTGTTGGTGACGGTGCTCTTCCTTCTAACGAAGGCCGTGGTTATGTATTACGTCGTTTATTACGCCGCGCTGTTCGTTATTCGAAGAAATTAAACATTAACCGTCCATTCATGTTTGAATTAGTACCGGTTGTTGGAGAAGTAATGAAAGACTTCTATCCAGAAGTACTTGAAAAGAAAGATTTCATTGCGAAAGTTGTGAAAAACGAAGAAGAGCGTTTCCATGAAACACTTCATGATGGTGAAGCGATTTTAGCTGAAGTTATTACAAAAGCAAAAGAAGAAAAAACAACTGTTATTTCTGGAGTAGATGCGTTCCGTCTATATGACACATACGGTTTCCCAATCGAATTAACAGAAGAATATGCAGAAGAAGCTGGTATGACAGTTGATCATGAAGGCTTTGAAAATGAAATGGAAAAACAACGTGAGCGTGCACGTGCTGCTCGTCAAGACGTTGACTCAATGCAAGTTCAAGGCGGTGTACTTGGAGAAGTTAAAGTAGCGAGTGAGTTCGTTGGTTACGGTACAGTTGCAACAGAAAGTAACGTTGTTGCACTTGTGAAAAACGGCGAATACACAGACAGTTTACAAGCTGGTGAAGAAGGACAATTAATGCTTGATGTAACACCATTCTATGCTGAGAGCGGTGGACAAATTGCAGACCGTGGTTACCTTCTTGCGGATGGTGTGAAAGTTCTTGTAAAAGACGTACAAAAAGCACCAAACGGTCAAAACTTGCATAAAGTTGTTGTTGAAGAAGGTACATTAACGAAAGATGCGGCTGTAAAAGCTATTATCGATACGAAAAACCGTAGTAGCGTTGTAAAAAATCATACAGCAACTCACTTACTACACCAAGCATTAAAAGACGTACTTGGAACACACGTTAACCAAGCAGGTTCTCTTGTAACTTCTGAACGTCTACGCTTTGACTTCTCTCACTTCGGTCAAGTACAAGCTGACGAATTAGAAAAAATTGAGCGTATGGTAAACGAGAAAATTTGGGAAAGTATTGATGTTGAGATTTCTCAAAAAGCAATCGAAGAAGCGAAAGAAATGGGCGCAATGGCATTATTCGGTGAAAAATACGGAGATGTTGTACGTGTTGTACAAGTTGGCGATTACAGCTTAGAGCTTTGTGGTGGTTGTCACGTTGAAAATACAGCTTCTATCGGTATTTTCAAAATCGTTGCTGAGTCTGGTATCGGTGCAGGAACTCGTCGTATTGAAGCAGTAACTGGTAAGTCTGCATACGAATTAATGAACGATCAAGTAGGTTTATTAAAAGAAGCAGCAGGAAAAATGAAAACAAATCCGAAAGATATTTTAACAAGGGTTGATGGTCTATTTGCTGAAGTGAAACAACTGCAAAAAGAAAATGAATCTCTTGCTGCGAAATTAAGCAATATCGAAGCTGGAAACTTAACTGATTCTGTAATGACAGTTGATGGTGTGAATGTATTAGCAGCGAAAGTAAATGTTGCAGATATGAACAACTTACGTACGATGATGGATGATCTAAAAAATAAATTAGAGTCAGCAGTTGTTGTATTAGCGTCTGTTAATGACGATAAAGTAAACATCCTAGCAGGTGTAACGAAAGACTTAATTAGCCAAGGTTACCATGCTGGTAAGCTTGTGAAAGAAGTAGCCTCTCGTTGCGGCGGTGGCGGTGGCGGCCGTCCTGATATGGCACAAGCAGGCGGTAAAAACCCAGCTCAAGTCGAAGAAGCTTTAGCATTTGTACAAGAGTACGTTAAATCTGTTTCAAAATAAAGAGATAGTAGTGTACAATGGTAGGGAGAGGAGAAGTTCTTCTCCCTATACTTACTATATAAGTGAGGTGCTTGAAATGGACGGTTTTGATAAAACAATGAAGTTTAGCATTCAAGATGAAAAACAGAGTGTCCATGTAAATGATGTACTTTTAACTGTGTATGATGCACTTCAAGAAAAAGGCTATAATCCGATTAACCAAATCGTCGGTTATTTATTAAGTGGAGACCCAGCATACATACCTCGCCATAAAGATGCACGTAGCATCGTTCGCAAGCTTGAACGTGATGAAATCATTGAAGAGCTTGTGAAGTCTTACTTGAAACATCATCGTGAGGAGTAGTTTATGCGGATATTAGGTTTAGATGTAGGTACAAAAACAGTCGGAGTTGCAATTAGCGACGAAATGGGCTGGACAGCACAAGGATTAGAAACAATTAAGATTAACGAAGAACGAGGTCACTTTGGTTTTGATCGTATTTCTGAGTTAGTAAAGCAGTACGATGTGGATAAAATAGTAGTAGGTTTACCTAAAAATATGAATGGTACAATTGGCCCACGTGGTGAAGCGTGCCAGCAATTTGCAGAAAACCTACGAGAGCTGTTACAATTAGACGTTGTAATGTGGGACGAGCGTTTGTCAACGATGGCAGCGGAACGTCTACTCATTTCAGCTGATGTAAGCCGTAAGAAGCGAAAGCAAGTAATCGATAAGATGGCTGCAGTCGTAATCTTACAAGGATTTTTAGATAGAAAATAAGAGGTGACCAAAATGGAAGAACGTCAAATTACAATTGTAGACGAAAAAGGTAACGAACATTTATGTGAAATTATTTTCACTTTTGATGCTGAAAAATTTGGTAAAAAATCATACGTAATCTTCTCTCCAATCGGTGAAGTAGATGAAGATGGAGACCCAATTTATGATGCAATGGCTTATGAGCAAAATGAAGAAGAGGGCGGAGTTTTACTTCCAATCGAATCTGAAGAAGAGTGGGAAATGGTACAAGAAACGTTCAACACTATTGCTGATGAGCAAGAAGCTGAATAATAAGTACTGAAAAGATGGACGATATACAGTCCATCTTTTTTTGTATTTATATGTAAAATGAAAGATTTTTTGTCGAAACTGTGTAAGTCTTTGTAGTATAATGAGACGGATTGTAGAAAAATAAAGTGTCTATTAAAAAAGATAAGTGAATTTGTTGCATTTTTACATCGTGCTGTATAGAAAGGTGTACATACGGTCTACAATTAAGTAAGGAGGAAATGTTTTGATAGAGAATCAAGTGAAAAAGAAGCGTAGACGCATCTTTTTATTTTCGATTATTGCACTGCTTTTAGTTTGTGGTTCAGTCTATGCGTATATTTCATCCGCATTAGGACCAGTTGATAGCGGGAATAAAAAAGAGATTGAAGTAGAAATTCCGAAAGGATCATCTACAAGTAAGATTGGAGAAATTTTAGAAGAAAAAGGCGCTGTGAAAAACGGTACAGTTTTTAGTTTTTATACAAAGGCTAAATCGAAAAGTTTACAAGCAGGTACATATTTATTAAATCCTTCGATGAATGCTAAAGATGTTATTGAACAAATGTCATCTGGCAACGTGCATCGTCCAGCTCTTTATAAAGTGACGATCAAAGAAGGAGCGCAAGTAACTGAAATTGCAGAAACGATTGCGACAGAACTAAAGTGGAATAAAGACGATGTTACGCGTCAATTAAACGATAAAGCATTTATTCAAAAAATGCAGCAAAAGTATCCGAAGTTATTAACGGATAAAATCTTTGATAGTAATATTAAATACCTATTAGAAGGTTATTTATATCCTGCGACGTATTCGTTTTATAAGAAAGATACGACGTTAGAAGAAATCGTAATTCCGATGCTTGAGAAAACAAATGCAATCATTGTTCAAAATGAGGCGAAAATGAAAGCGAAGAACTGGGATGTTCATCAGCTTTTAACATTATCTTCACTTATTGAAGAAGAGGCAACTGGTTTTACAGATCGTCAAAAGATCTCTAGTGTCTTTTATAATCGTTTAGCGAAAGGTATGCCGCTTCAAACGGATCCAACGGTATTATATGCACTTGGAAAGCATAAACAACGTGTATTATACGAAGATTTAAAGGTCAACTCACCGTACAATACGTATGTTGTAAAAGGATTGCCGGTAGGGCCGATCGCAAACTCTGGTAAACATTCAGTGGAAGCTGCGTTAGAACCTGCGCAAACAGATTATTATTATTTCTTAGCTGCACCAAGTGGTGAAGTGTACTATGCAAAAACATTAGAAGAGCATAATGCATTAAAGCAAAAATACATTACGAAAAAACAGTGAAATGGGGAGGGATAGCGAAAAAGGTCGCACATCCCTCTTTTTTGTGGTAAAATATATCGGGTTAAAAACTGGCAGAAGAATCGTTTTTAATATCAAAACGGGACGTACAAGCTAAGGGTAAAACTGGCTTGTATTTTTATTGCATTCTATGTGGGAAAAGACGTCATAGAGGCACTTCTCCATGTAAATAAGGAGGACCATTTATGGAGGATGCAGTTAACGAGTACCTATTATCATTTATTGATCCGAAAGATAAATTAATTCTTGAAATGGAAGAATATGCAACAGAAAATCATGTGCCGATTATGGATCGACTTGGAATGGAATTTATGCTGCAATTTTTACGTTTAATTGGACCGAAAAGCATTTTAGAACTTGGAACAGCAATCGGTTATTCTAGTATTCGTATGATGCAAGCTATTCCAAATTCACGTATTGTGACAGTTGAGCGCAATCGTGAGCGATATGAAAAAGCACTTGAATATATAGAACGTTCCCCAGTAACAGATCGTATTTCAGTTATTTACGGTGATGCGTTAGAGACAGGTGAACAAGTAAAAGAACACGGGACATTTGACGTTATTTTTATTGATGCAGCAAAAGGACAGTATCGTCGCTTTTTTGACTTATATGAACCGTTATTAAATCCTGGTGGCGTAATTATTTCAGATAATGTTATGTACCATGGTCTTGTAACGACAAAAGAGAAAATTGAAAACAGACGTACACGTGGTTTAATCCGTCGTATTAAGACGTACAATGAGTGGCTTATGAACCATGAAGGATATGATACAACGATTTTCCCAATTGGTGATGGAGTAGCTGTTAGTAAAAAGAGAGGGTGACCAAGGTATGAAGAAACCTGAATTGTTAGTAACGCCAAGAGCGGTGGCGGATATCGAACTTCTTGCGAAAGCAGGAGCAGATGCGGTAATGATCGGTGAGCAAAAGTTTGGTTTACGTTTAGCAGGGGAGTTTTCATGTGAAGATGTAAAACAAACTGTGAAGATTGCGCATGAAAATGGTGTGAAAGTATACGTAGCAATGAACGCTATGTTCCACAACGATAAAGTAGAAGAATTAACAGATTACGTTTCATTTTTAAATGAAGTAAATGTAGATGCAATTGTTTTCGGAGATCCAGCAGTATTAATGGCTGTTCGCGAAGTAGCGTCAAATATGCAGTTGCACTGGAATACAGAAACGACAGCAACAAACTGGTTCACTTGTAATTACTGGGGACAAAGAGGAGCGAAGCGTGCTGTATTAGCTCGTGAGCTGAGCTTAGATGAAATTGTTGATTTAAAAGAAAATGCTGAAGTGGAACTAGAAGTACAAATTCACGGTATGACTTGTATGTTCCAATCGAAGCGTTCATTAGTAGGAAACTACTTTGAGTATCAAGGACGTAATCTTGACATTGAAAAGAAAAAATATGAAGAGAATATGTTCTTATATGACCCAGAGCGTAACAATAAATATCCAATTTATGAAGATGAAAATGGTACTCACATTATGAGTCCGAACGATATTTGTTTCATCGATGAATTAGAGGAACTAATCGAAGCTGAAGTTGACAGCTTAAAAATCGATGGTGTACTAAAAAGCTCTGAATACATTATTGAAGTAACGAAGAAATATCGTCAAGCGATTGATTTATGTGTGGAAGATCGTGATGCATATTATGACGTGAAAGATGCTCTATATAAAGAAATAGAAGAAATGCAACCAGTAAATCGTCCGTTAGACACAGGATTCTTCTTTAAAGAAACGGTTTACTAAACGAGGAGGGTGTAGGAAATGACTGTACAAGAAATTTCACGAGTAATCGATGGCAAGCGCGTTATTGTGAAGAAACCTGAACTGTTAATCCCTGCGGGTAACTTAGAAAAATTAAAAGTAGCTATCCATTATGGGGCAGATGCTGTATATTTAGGTGGACAAGAATTTGGTCTTCGTTCGAATGCAGGTAACTTTACGCTGGAAGATATGGCAGAAGGCGTTGAATTTGCAAAGAAATATGGAGCGAAAATATATGTAACAACAAATATTTTCGCACATAATGAAAATATGGACGGGCTAGAGGAATATTTAAAAGGGATTGAAAAAGCTGGCGTAACGGGAATTATCGTTGCCGATCCGCTTATTATTGAGACGTGTAAACGTGTAGCGCCTTCTGTTGAGGTGCATTTGAGCACACAGCAATCACTATCCAACTGGAAAGCAGCACAGTATTGGAAAGAAGAAGGTTTACACCGTCTTGTATTAGCTCGTGAAGCAAGCTATGAAGAAATGAAAGAAATTAAAGACAAAGTGGATATTGAAATTGAAGCATTCGTCCATGGTGCAATGTGTATCGCATATTCAGGAAGATGTACATTAAGTAACCATATGACAGCGCGTGACTCTAATCGTGGCGGTTGTTGCCAATCTTGCCGCTGGGATTATGATTTAGTTCAAACAGTATCACAACATAAAGATGCAAAAGAGCTTCCTCTATTCCAAGAAGAAGATGCTCACTTTGCGATGAGTCCAAAAGATTTAAATTTAATTTTATCAATTCCGAAAATGATTGAAATTGGAATCGATAGTTTAAAGGTAGAAGGACGTATGAAATCAATCCATTACGTAGCGACTGTAGCAACTGTATATCGTAAAGTAATTGATGCTTATTGTGCGGATCCGGATAACTTTGAGTTTAAACAAGAATGGTTAGATGAGCTTGATAAATGTGCAAATCGTGATACAGCTCCTGCATTCTTTGAAGGGGTTCCAGGACATCAAGAGCAAATGTTTGGAAATCATAGTAAGAAAACAACGTATGATTTTGCTGGTTTAGTGTTAGATTATAATGAAGAAACGGGCATCGTAACGCTTGAGCAACGTAATCATTTCAAACCAGGACATGAAGTGGAGTTCTTTGGACCAGAAATAGAAAACTTTACGCAGACGGTGGAGAAAATTTGGGATGAGGATGGAAACGAATTAGATGCAGCGAGACATCCGTTGCAAATCGTGAAATTCAAAGTGGATCAACCAGTGTATGTGAATAATATGATGCGCAAAAGCATACTTCAATAAGAAAGAGTGGTAGTCGAATGGGGACGAATAAGCCTGTTGTAATTGGAATCGCTGGTGGTTCAGGATCAGGAAAAACAAGTGTAACGAAAGCGATTTTTGACCATTTTAAAGGTCATTCCATTTTAATCTTGGAGCAAGATTATTATTACAAAGATCAAAGCCATTTACCAATGGAAGAGCGTTTAAAAACAAATTATGATCATCCGCTTGCGTTTGATAATGATCTGTTAATTGAACATTTGCAGCAGTTGCTTGCATATGAGCAAATTGATAAGCCTGTATATGACTATACATTGCATACGCGTTCAGAAGAAATTATTCCAGTTGAGCCGAAAGATGTAATTATTTTAGAAGGGATTCTTATTTTAGAAGACCCACGTCTCTGTGAGTTGATGGACATTAAGTTATTCGTTGATACAGATGCTGACCTTCGTATTCTGCGCCGCATGCAGCGTGATATTAAAGAGCGCGGTCGTACGATGGATTCAGTTATTGATCAGTACGTAACTGTTGTACGTCCAATGCACAATCAATTTATTGAGCCTTCTAAGAAATTTGCGGATATTATTATCCCTGAAGGTGGACAAAACCATGTTGCAATTGATATTATGGTGACAAAAATTGCAACAATTCTTGAACAAAAAGTAAATTTGTAATAGCATAGTAAAAGATGTACGGTAGGAAGGGATTTTTTCCCTTCCCATCGAATACAATGAAACATGCAACCTCATCTATATATAGGTGAGGGCATATTTATATCAACTTTCCATACATATCTTCTTTATATAAAGAAGAATTGGAAATACGGGGTTGTATGTGACAACTCCGCTAGTGCAAGGGTACTAGAAACCTCCGCTAACAATGGAAGCGGAGGAGTTTTCATATGGAACTCCTCTTTTTTTCGGGGGATTGGTATATAAAAGGAGTGGAAAATATGTCAACAGAAAAAACATACCCTATGACGCAAGAGGGTAAGCAAAAACTAGAGAACGAACTTGAGCAATTAAAAACAGTAAAACGTAAAGAAGTAGTAGAACGTATTAAAATCGCACGTAGCTTCGGGGACCTTTCTGAGAACTCTGAGTACGATGCAGCAAAAGATGAGCAAGCGTTCGTAGAAGGACGTATTACACAATTAGAAAATATGATTCGTAACGCAGTTATCATTAAAGATAATGGCGAAGTATCTACTGTTGTTACATTAGGTAAAACAGTAGCATTTAAAGAATTACCAAACGGAGATGAAGAAGCGTACACAATCGTAGGTAGCGCGGAAGCTGATCCATTTGAAGGAAGAATTTCTAACGATTCTCCAATCGCAAAAAGCTTATTAGGTAAGCAAATTGGTGAGAAAGTAACAATCCAAACACCAGGCGGAGAAATGCAAGTAGAGATTGTCTCTGTAAAATAATAAAAAAATCACTCGTGTAAAAACGAGTGATTTTTTTATTTGTATAAAAGATGAAACACTCCGTCCAAACTATAATAGACGAGGTGTTTTTTATGAAAATAAAACGGAGAATTACAATTGTTTTAATTTGTTTTATGGGCATTATGTTTTTATTGCTTTGTCGTTTAATTCAAATCCAAATTATAGATACAGAATCATTTACTGATCGCAAAATAAATTTAATTGAAAAAAGTGTTACGCAACGTACGCAATCCATTGCAGTAGACGATGGGCGTGGGCAGTTTATAGATCGTCATGGTAAAGAAATAGGTGAGGAAAAGTATCCTGTTTTAATTGTTTTTCCATTTTTACAAATAAAAAATGACATGTTAGAGAAAATCGCGCATATCATTGGTGTGTCGAGACAAGAGATCAGAAGACAAATGAAAAATAAAAAAAATGCATTTATACTGCAAGGGGAAACTGTTCCATTTCGAGTGACACGAGAGCAGATGGAGAAGGTAAATCAATTACATGTATTAGGTATTGTAGCAGCTGAAGTACGATTAAAACAAACTGGAGAGATAAATCATTTAATTGGTGATGTAGGGGAGAACGAAAGAGAATTTCAAAATCGATATGGAGAAGTGAAAAAAATTTCAAAACAAACGCCGATAGGTATTTCAGGATTGCAGCAATCATTTGATGAATTTTTATTGACTGATGGAGAGGCAAAAGTATTGTATCAAGTAGATCGGCAAGGAGAACCGATTTTTGGAAATCAAGCGAAATATACTTCACCAGGAAATCCATTTTACCCAGTTAGGATTCAAACTACTTTACATAAAGGATTGCAGCAAAAAGCAGAAGAAGTGATTGAAGCAAACGAAATAAAGAAGGGGGGATTAGTATTACTTGATGTAAAGACAAATGAAATATTAGCGATGGTCAGTAAACCGTCTTTACAAGTAAGAGATAAGAATTTATATAAGACTACACTTGAAAATCAAATGTTAACGCCACATTTTCCAGGCTCTGTTTTTAAAACAGTAGTTGCAGCGGCAGTCATTGATCAAAAAGTGAATTTGTTTAATCGGACATTTAACTGTAATAAAGATTTATATGGTGAAAACGACCCACAAGTTATGATGGGTACGCTTAACTTCAAAGAGAGCTTTGCTAGGAGCTGTAACAGGACATTTTCTGAGTTAGGTAACGAGCTATTACAAAAGGATAGGACGGTGCTAGAAACATACGTAGCAGCTTTAGGAGCAAATGAAAAGGTTGGATGGAAAGGTTCGGTATTTCATACACCTCATTTTGAGCAAATGCCAGAAGAGAAAGGCACTACTATTTGGGGGAATGAAGAAAATAAAAATAGTAAAAAAGCGGTAGAGCAAACAGCGATTGGACAGAAAGATGTACGTATATCACCTCTAGCAATTGCAAATATGATGGCGACGATTGCGAGGAATGGAGAAAAGATGGAAGTGAAAGCTGTTGAAAAAATAGTATATAAAAATGGAGTGGATTTCTTTACATTTGAGAACCATACGTTACATGGAAAACAGCTTTCGTATGAAACAGTGAAAACATTACAAGAGTTATTAAGAGGTGTTGTAACAAGGGAGAAAGGTACAGGAACGGCATTCCGCTCGTTGCCGCTCAGTGTCGCTGGAAAATCCGGAACAGCGCAAACAGGGAAAGAGACGAGGGTGAATCGCTGGTTTGCAGGTTACTTTCCGTATGAGAATCCAAGATATGCTTTAGTTGTTGTTGATCTAGAGACAGATAGCAAAGTGAATAAAGTTACACCTATTTTTAAAGATATGGTAGGAGCAATCTATCAATTGGAGAATGAAAAGTAATCTTGCAATTTATAGTGAATTGTTTTCATTTCATGAAAATATCATTGTAAATGTTCAACCTTTCTAGATTTAATGTTACAATAGCAATTAGGAAAAACTGCATGGAGGTTTGGAGAATGGCAGGAGGATCAAGATTCCAACAGAAACAACAAAAACGTCGTCAAAACGGTGTTTTAAATATTGCAATCGCTATTGTGTTACTATTAGTAGCTATTGTAGCATATCAATTGTTCGTTCCTAATACGAAAGAGCAAGCATCTTCTAGTGATAAGAAAGTCTCTCAACAAACAACAAAGAATGAGAAAGCTGGAAAATCAGAAGATAAAGCATCTGCTAAGAAAAAAGAAAAAGAGCAAGAGCAAGCAGAAGCTAAGCAAAAAGCTGAAGAAGAGAAGTTAAAGACTGAGGAAGAAAAGAAAAAAGCTGAAGAAGAAGCGAAAGCTAACGAGAAAGTATCAGCTGAAAAAACTGTATCCAAGGCAAAAGAGGCTTATACAAAACCTTCTTGGAAAGCTGTAGGAACAGAACAAGGTTCATCACCAGCGATGACGTTTAAACAGGGGTCATCAGATTGGAATGAGATGCAAAGTGCAATTGCTGCAGGTATTGAAGTACCGAAGGAGCAATTAGTATTCCATTTTGTTGGAAGAGACAAAACTGGAAAGAGCAAAGCTTATGGTGACGTTCAAGATAAGCAAAGTGGAAAAAGATATTACGTAAATATTGATTGGGTAGATAATGAGGGCTGGAAACCAGTACTTGTTCAAACTCTAAACTAAAAAAAGAGAAGCTCCTTAGGAGCTTCTCTTTTTTTAGTTAACGCAATTTCTTTAATTTAAAATGAACAACCGCGCTATAATACGGTCTTTTGCTTTCAGGATCCATAACCATTTGATGTGAGATGTGATGAACTTCAAGCATAAGTGCTTTATTATTATCGATTTGTTCACTAATTTTTCGTTCTAAAGAAGCTAAGTCTCCCGCTTCAAAAAATTCTATTTTATCTTCTAACATTTCAAAGGTAAATGACATGAAGACGGCCCCTCTCCTATGTAATCAACTATAGTGTAACAAAGAAAAGAAGGAAATACCATGTACATTTCAATTGACATTTTTAGAAAGAGGGAATATCATACTGATAAAACCGATAAGAAAAAGGGGAATTTTTATGGGCACAGAATTTAATGGTTTATTTGATGAGTGGGCTCATACGTACGACTCATTCGTACAAGGCGAAGATATACAATATAAAGAAGTTTTCGCCCATTATGAGGATATTCTAGAGGATGTAGTTAACAAGTCATTTGGTAATGTATTAGAATTTGGTGTCGGTACAGGTAATTTAACAAATAAATTATTACTTGCTGGCCGCACAGTTTACGGTATAGAACCGTCGCGTGAAATGCGTATGATTGCAAAAGAGAAATTGCCAAAAGAATTTTCGATTACAGAAGGTGATTTTCTGTCGTTTGAAGTCCAAAATTCAATTGATACCATTGTTAGCACCTATGCATTTCATCATTTAACAGATGATGAAAAAAATGTAGCGGTTGCGAAGTATAGTCAATTGCTAAACAAAGGTGGTAAAATAGTGTTTGCTGATACGATATTTGCAGATCAAGATGCATATGATAAAACTGTTGAAACAGCAAAACAAAGAGGTTTTCACCAGTTAGCAAACGATTTGCAAACGGAATACTATACACGTATTCCAGTTATGCAGACTATTTTTGAAAACAATGGCTTCCATGTAACGTTTACGAGATTAAATCATTTCGTTTGGGTAATGGAGGCAACTAAGCAATAGAAAGAGGGATTAGATTGAGAATTGCTGTAATTGGAGCAATGGAAGAAGAAGTACGTATTTTACGTGACAAATTAGAACAAGCAGAAACAGAAACGGTTGCAGGTTGTGAATTTACGAAAGGACTATTAGCAGGACATGAAGTAATCTTGTTAAAGTCTGGTATTGGTAAAGTAAATGCAGCGATGTCAACGACAATTTTATTAGAAAAGTATAAGCCTGAAAAAGTAATTAATACTGGTTCAGCTGGTGGATTCCATCATTCTCTAAACGTTGGTGATGTAGTTATTTCCACTGAAGTTCGTCACCATGACGTAGATGTAACAGTATTTAACTATGAATATGGTCAAGTACCAGGAATGCCGCCTGGATTTAAAGCTGATGAGGCGTTAGTTGCATTAGCTGAGAAATGTATGCAAGCTGAAGAAAATATTCAAGTTGTAAAAGGTATGATTGCAACAGGTGATTCATTTATGAGTGATCCGAACCGCGTTGCAGCCATCCGTGATAAATTTGAAAATCTTTATGCGGTAGAAATGGAAGCAGCAGCTGTTGCACAAGTATGCCACCAATATGAAGTTCCGTTTGTTATCATTCGCGCACTTTCTGATATTGCTGGTAAAGAATCAAATGTTTCATTTGATCAGTTTTTAGATCAAGCAGCTCTTCATTCTACAAACTTTATCGTAAAAGTGTTAGAAGAGTTAAAGTAATGTAACAAAAAGGCAACTGTCTCATATAAAGAAAATACATACAGTTGCCTTTTCTTTATTGGCAAACAAGGGGGAGAACACGATGAATGTATATCGTGGAGTTCATGAGTTAATCGGTCATACACCAATTGTAGAAATTACTCGTTTTTCACTTCCGAAAGGGGTCCGTTTATTTGCAAAACTTGAATTTTATAACCCAGGCGGAAGCGTTAAGGATCGTTTAGGAAGAGAATTAATCGAAGATGCGCTAGAAAAAGGGCTTGTTACCCAGGGTGGAACAATTATTGAACCGACTGCTGGGAATACTGGTATTGGACTGGCACTTGCAGCGTTAGAACATGATTTGCGCGTTATTGTTTGTGTACCAGAGAAATTTAGTATTGAAAAACAAGAGTTAATGAAAGCGCTAGGTGCAACGGTCGTGCATACACCGACTGAGCAAGGAATGACCGGTGCAATTGCAAAAGCAAAAGAGTTAGTAAATGAAATACCGAATTCATACTCTCCAAGTCAATTTGCAAATGAGGCAAATCCTCGTGCATATTTTAAAACGTTAGGCCCTGAACTGTGGGATGCATTGAATGGAGAGATTAACATATTTGTTGCTGGAGCAGGAACTGGCGGTACTTTTATGGGGACTGCATCTTATTTGAAAGAAAAAAATATAGATATTAAAACAGTTATCGTAGAGCCAGAAGGATCTATTTTAAATGGTGGTAAGGCTGGTTCACATGAGACCGAAGGAATTGGATTGGAATTTATCCCGCCATTTTTGAAGACATCTTATTTTGATGAAATTCATACGATTTCTGATCGAAATGCATTTTTAAGAGTGAAAGAATTAGCGCAAAAAGAAGGACTTCTCGTTGGAAGCTCTTCAGGAGCAGCATTTCATGCGAGCTTACTTGAGGCAGAGAAGGCAGCGCCAGGTACAAATATTGTAACAATTTTTCCTGATAGCAGTGAGCGCTATTTAAGTAAAGACATATACAAAGGATGGGAATAAAAAATGAGAGCAAAGACAAAGTTAATTCATGGTATTCGCATAGGAGAACCTTCAACTGGATCTGTAAACGTACCGATCTATCAAACAAGTACGTACAAACAAGAAGCAGTTGGTAAGCATCAAGGATATGAATATTCACGTACAGGTAACCCAACACGTGCAGCTTTAGAAGAAATGATTGCCGTATTAGAAAATGGTCATGCTGGATTTGCATTTGGTTCTGGAATGGCTGCTATTACAGCGACAATTATGTTGTTCTCAAAAGGTGACCACGTTATTTTAACAGATGATGTTTATGGTGGGACGTATCGTGTTATTACAAAAGTATTAAACCGCTTCGGTATTGAACATACATTTGTAGACACAACAAACTTAGAGGAAGTTGTAGAAGCAATTCGTCCAAATACGAAAGCAATCTATGTGGAAACACCAACGAATCCATTACTAAAAATTACTGATATTAAGAAAATATCTACTCTTGCTAAAGAGAAAGATTTATTAACAATTATTGATAATACATTCATGACGCCATATTGGCAGTCGCCGATTTCTTTAGGAGCAGACATTGTACTTCACAGTGCAACGAAATATTTAGGAGGTCATAGTGACGTAGTTGCAGGTCTAGTAGTGGTAAATAGCCCACAACTAGCAGAAGACCTTCACTTTGTACAAAACTCAACAGGAGGTATTCTTGGACCACAAGATAGCTTCTTACTACTTCGCGGTTTAAAAACATTAGGAATTCGTATGGAAGAACATGAAACGAATTCACGCGCTATTGCTGAATTCTTAAATAATCATCCAAAAGTAAATAAAGTATATTACCCAGGTCTTGAATCACATCAAAACCACGAATTAGCAACAGAACAAGCAAATGGATTTGGTGCTATTATCTCGTTTGATGTAGATAGTGAGGAAACATTAAATAAAGTACTTGAGAAACTGCAATACTTTACACTTGCTGAAAGCCTAGGAGCAGTAGAAAGTTTAATTTCTATCCCATCTCAAATGACACATGCATCAATCCCAGCAGATCGCCGTAAAGAATTAGGAATTACAGATACATTAATTCGTATTTCTGTCGGTATTGAAGATGGTGAAGATTTAATTGAAGATTTAGCACAAGCGCTAGCGTAATAAAAAATGCACTGCTAATGTGGAGCAGTGCATTTTTATTATGTTAATTTGTGAAATGTTTCACAAATTAGACATACACAAATGAAATGATTTCATGTATATTGAATTCATGAAATGTTATTCACGAGCAAATTTGTGAAATATTTCACAAACAATGGGATTCATGTAGGACGGTAACTCTATTTTTTTTCGCTAATCGGGACTTATTATGACCTATAGGGACTTATAAAGACCGTGATAACAGAATAGGAGGAAATTTACATGGTAGTCAAAGAGAAAGTTGTAAATGAAATGCAAGAGGTAAAAGAGATGATTGATACGTTAGTAAATAACGGTCAACAAGCTTTACAAGCATTAGAAAGTTTTACACAAGAGCAGATTGACAACATTGTTCATGAAATGGCATTAGCAGGTGTTGATCAACATATGCCACTTGCAAAATTGGCTGTTGAAGAAACAGGCCGTGGTGTCTATGAAGACAAATGCATTAAAAATATTTTTGCCACTGAATATATTTGGCATAGTATAAAGCAAGATAAAACGGTAGGAATTATTCACGAAGATCCTTATGAAGAAATAATAGAAATTGCAGAACCTGTCGGTGTAGTAGCTGGGGTAACGCCAGTAACGAATCCAACGTCGACAACAATGTTTAAAGCGTTAATTGCAATAAAAACGAGAAATCCAATTATTTTCGCATTTCATCCTTCTGCACAAAATTGTTCTGTGGCAGCAGCGAAAACCGTATATGATGCAGCAATGAAAGCTGGTGCACCAAAACATTGTATTCAATGGATTGAGAGACCGTCTGTCGAAGCGACGAAACAATTAATGAACCATGATGGTGTGGCACTCGTTCTAGCAACTGGAGGCGCTGGTATGGTGAAATCAGCTTACTCTACTGGAAAACCAGCGCTAGGTGTAGGTCCTGGTAATGTACCGTGTTATATAGAAAAATCAGCACATGTAAAACGAGCTGTTAATGATTTAATTTTATCGAAAACATTTGATAACGGTATGATTTGTGCATCGGAACAAGCAATCATTGTCGATAAAGAAATCTATGATGATGTTAAAACAGAAATGATCGAAAACAATTGTTACTTTGTAACAGAAGAAGAAAGAAAAAAATTAGAAAAGCTCGTTATAAATGAAAATACATGTGCAGTAAATAGTGATATTGTAGGGAAATCAGCACAGTATATTGCCGAATTAGTTGGGATTACTGTTCCTGAACATACAAAAATGCTTGTAGCTGAAATTCAAGGTATCGGAGCAGCATATCCGTTATCTCGTGAGAAACTGAGCCCAGTATTAGCTTGTGTGAAGGCGAATTCATTAGAAAAAGGATTTACATATTGCGAAGAAATGTTGAACCTCGGTGGTTTAGGACATTCAGCAGTTATTCATTCTACAAATAAAGAAGTGCAAAAGCAATTTGGATTACGTATGAAAGCTTGCCGTCTCATTGTAAATGCACCTTCATCACAAGGTGGAATAGGGGATATATATAACGGATTTATTCCATCACTTACACTTGGTTGTGGTTCTTACGGAAAAAATTCAGTTTCCCAAAATGTAACAGCGACTCATTTATTAAATATAAAAAGGCTGGCAAATAGAAAAAAGAATATGCAGTGGTTCAAATTGCCACCAAAAATTTATTTTGAAAAACATGCTACAGCGTATTTAGCAAATATGCCTAACATTTCACGTGCATTTATTGTAACGGATCCTGGAATGGTTGAACATGGCTATGTCGATACAGTCACGCACTATTTAAACAAGCATGCAAATGATGTGAAAATTGAAGTTTTCTTTGAGGTCGAACCAGATCCATCAGATGAAACTGTCTTTAAAGGTGCGGAAATGATGAGAAGCTTTAAGCCAGATGTAATTATCGCACTTGGTGGCGGTTCAGCTATGGATGCAGCAAAAGGAATGTGGTTATTCTATGAGCATCCAGAAACGACATTCTATGGCATTAAACAGAAGTTTTTAGATATAAGAAAACGTACATGTAAATATCCGGAATTAGGAAAAAAGGCGCAGTTTGTTGCGATTCCAACAACATCAGGAACAGGATCAGAAGTGACACCATTTGCGGTTATTACAGATAAGAAAAATAATATAAAGTATCCGCTCGCAGATTATGAATTAACACCAGATGTAGCAATTGTTGATCCGCAATTTGTAATGACAGTACCACCACATGTAACAGCAGATACTGGTATGGATGTTTTAACACATGCAATTGAGGCGTATGTGTCTGTTATGGCAAATGACTATACAGATGGATTAGCATTAAAAGCTATTGATCTCGTATTCAAATATTTACCGAGAGCATATAAAGATGGAAATGATGAAGAAGCACGGGAAAAAATGCATAACGCTTCTGCAATTGCAGGGATGGCATTTGCAAATGCTTTTCTAGGTATTAATCACAGCTTAGCACATAAAATTGGTCCAGAATTCCATATACCACACGGACGTGCAAATGCAATTCTTATGCCGCACGTAGTCCGCTATAATGCTATTAAGCCAAGAAAACACGCATTGTTCCCAAAATATGAGCACTTTGTAGCAGATGAACGCTATGCACATATTGCGAGAATGCTTGGGCTTCCAGCAAGCTCAGTAGCAGAAGGTGTGGAATCACTCGTCAAAGCAATTATTGAGCTTGGAAAAAGCTTAAATATTAATATGAGTATTGCAGGGCAAGGAGTAGATAAAGAGCAATTTGAAGAGGTTGTTGGAGTATTAGCAGAAAGAGCTTTTGAAGATCAATGTACAACTGCTAATCCAAAGTTACCGCTTATTTCAGAGCTGAAAGAAATTTATATGGAAGCATATAAGGGTGAATAATGATTACAAAAGAGCCGCAGTAAAGCGGCTCTTTTTTTGTTGGAAAACATCTCCCAGAATGCCTGTATTTACTGGTCTTTCAGTTTCATAGAATATGATAAAGTGAAATGGAGGAGTGAGAATATAATGAAAGAATTACAAGGGAAAATAGAAGATTATACTAGGTTCGGACAAATTCTTCTCGCTGTAAGTACATTGTTAATGGTTGGCTTGTTGATTCCGGATGGAGCAAAAGAGACAATCCAATTTTTTGTTATGATGGGGAGCATCGTTATATTTTTAAGTTTATCATTCTTTTTCTTTCAGCGTGTGAAAGTGATGCGTGACCAGTTAGAGGAAAATGAATGTGAATAATATTGTTAACTAGAGCGAGGCGAAAAGAAAGAATCTTTTTGTCGCGCTTTTTGTTTTTTGTAGAAAAATGTATGCGTTTCATGTTGACAATGATAATCCTTATCAATTAAAGTAGAATAGTAGTTAATGATTATCATTATCAATTAGAGGTGAAGGAATGAAAAAGTCTATTACGCTATTTACAGCGATTTTATCTATTTTTTTCTTGTTAATAGGTTGCAGTGCCAAAGGGGACGAAAAAGCGTCTGCAACCAAAACAGAAAAAGGAAAAGAAAAAATCGAAATTACCGACCTGTCAGGGAGAAAGGTAACATTCGATAAAGTACCAGAAAGTTTTGCAACATTAAGTATGGGAGACATGGATATTATTCATGCTTTAGGTGGAAAAGTAGTAGGTCGTCCGGATACGAAATTAACTCTTCCAGAGGAGTTAAAGAAAGCAAAAGTAATCGGGAATGCACATCAACCGAACTTTGAGCAAATTGCTAGTTTAAAGCCCGATGTACTTGTTGCTAACAATGGATTCCAAAAGAATGTGCCAACGGTTGAAGGACAAGGAACGAAAGTAATCATTTCTTCTGCGAATTCTGTACAAGATATTCAAAAGAATATTGAATTATATGGAACAGTAATGAAGAAAGAAGATAAAGCAAAAGAACTTAATCAAAAAATCAATGATCAAATGAAGAAATATGAGAAAAAGAGCGATGTGAAAGCATTGCTAGTGTATGGCGCACCAGGTACTTATTTAGCGGCATTACCAACATCTTTATCAGGTGATGTTTTAGAAAAAACAGGCGGGAAAAATATTGCTTCTGATTTTCCAGAAACGAAAGAATATCCGCAATATGCACAGCTAAGTGTAGAACGTATTATTGAGGCGAATCCAGATGTCATTTATTTAATTACACACGGAGATCCAAAAAGTGTGAAAAAAGCATTCGAAGGCGAAATGATGAAAAATGAAGCGTGGAAAAATTTAGATGCAGTAAAACAAAACCGCGTAGTTATTTTGCCACCTGATTTATTTGGATCTAATCCTGGGACAAAAGTTACAGAAGCAATGGACTTTATGTATAAAAGTATACAAGATGTAAGGAAATGATACGTATGGAAAGTAGTGAAGTAGTAAGAGAAAAGGAACATCCTTTTGCGAAAAAAAGATGGATAATAGCAGTTACTTTAGTTGTATTAACAATTCTAGGCCTCTTTTACGGTCTTTTCGCAGGAAGTTTATCCTTTTCTGTACGAGACATTCTAACAGGTATACAAGATGAAGGTTCGACAGTTCATCGAATTGTATGGGATCTTCGCATACCGAGAGTTCTCGTTGGGTTTATAGTAGGAACATGTTTAGCTGCATCTGGTACACTGTTGCAAGGGGTTATGAGAAACCCTCTTGCAGATCCTGGTATTATTGGGGTTTCATCTGGGGCAGGTCTTGTAGCAATTGTCATCATGATTTTATTCCCACAGCATCTAGCTTTTTTACCACTAGGGGCGTTTTTAGGAGCTTTCATAACAGCAATGGTTATTTATGCTTTATCATGGCAAAAAGGGGCACCACCTTCAAGAATCGTCTTAGTAGGAGTGTCAATCAATGCATTAATTGGTGCAGCAACGTCAGCTTTAATGTTATTACATAGTGACAAAGTACAATCCGTGTTACCGTGGCTAGCGGGCGGCATTGGTGGTGTAAGTTGGGCACATTTAAACATGATTATTTATTATGCAATATTCGCCATTATATTAGCTTTCTTTGGTATTAAGCATATTCGAGTGTTAATGCTTGGAGATGAAATGGCAAAACTATTAGGACATAATGTGGAAAAAAGTCGGTTTTATTTAATCGTAGTAAGTACATTATTAGCTGGAATTGCAGTAAGTGTGTCTGGTCTTATTGGATTTGTCGGTCTTGTCGTACCACATATGCTACGTTTATTAGTTGGAAATGATTATAGATATTTGCTACCTTTATCATGCCTTGGCGGCGGGGTATTACTTGTTTTTGCGGATGCAATAGCTCGAAGTTGGTTTGACCCAATCGAATTGCCTGTTGGTATTTTACTGTCCTTCTTAGGTGGTCCTTTCTTCTTATATTTAATTCATAGAGGAGGAAAACAACGTGATTTCCGTTAACAAAGTGTTTTATGCACACTCTGAAAGATTTCAAATGCAAAATATGAATGTACATATTAAGGCTGGAGAAATCGTTAGTTTAATTGGTCCGAATGGATCGGGAAAATCTACTTTGCTTCGTTTAATAGCAAGGCTACTGAAACAAAGCGAAGGGGACATCATTTTAGATGGGAAAAATATTCATATGATGAAGAGTGCTGATGTAGCGAAGCAATTAGCGATGTTACCACAAATGCATGATCATCAATTAGATTTGACAGTGAAAGAACTAATTGAGTTCGGAAGAGGTCCACATAAATCATGGAGTAGCCGCTTAAATAAAGAAGATGAAGAAATTGTTGATTGGGCATTGTCTGTTACAAATCTTGAAGGGTATGAATATCGTCTTTTACATTCTTTATCAGGAGGGGAACGGCAACGTGCTTGGATTGCGATGACGCTAGCGCAACGTACAAATGTCTTATTATTGGATGAACCAACAACCTTTTTAGATATCGTTCACCAGTTGGAAGTAATGGAACTTGTGAAACGATTAAATGAGGAGTTTGGAATGACGATTATAATGGTTTTACATGACATTAACCAAGCTGCTCAATATAGCGATCGTTTACTTGTATTAAAGCGAGGAAAGATTCAGTATGATGGTATACCAGAAGAAGTACTATGCCATGAAATGTTTCAACATGTATTTGGCATAGATGTAGATATTTTTCAAGGAAATGACAAGCCGTTTTTTACACCGAAACGAATTTCTAAAAGGGGAGAAGAGCGATGCAAACAGAAGAGCGTATTACCACTGAATTAGTAAGAGAATTTGTTATGGCAGCTCACGGGGATTTAGAGAAAGTACAAGAGCTATTGGCTGAATCGCCAAGCTTACTTCACGCCTCTTATAATTGGGGTGGATCAGATTGGGAAAGTGCGTTAGGGGCATCGGCACATGTAGGTCGTAAAGATATTGCTCTTTATTTACTAGAAAAGGGTGCTCGGATGGATATTTTTGCAGCAGCTATGCTTGGTGAATTAGAAATTGTACAAGCTATTTTAGTAGCTCAACCAGAAGCATTGCATGCATCTGGTCCTCATGGTATTTCTCTTCTTCAGCATGCACGAATGGGTGGAGAGAAATCTAAGCGTGTATATGATTATTTAGCAATACTATCTTAATGAATGAAGTTCTTATGTGCGGTAAACTTTTCACTTGAAACAATTGGAAAGTTTACCGCCCGTTAGAACGGGATAAGTATCTAGTATATTTGAAAATCCTACACCCCCCTCAATTGTAGTTTTCTTTATGCTAGTTATGATATGGATGCGGTAGACAATATTTGTCTACTGCTTTTTTTAGTTGTTAAGAATGAATATTCTGTATTTTATTGTTGGTTCATTTATCCCGCTATTTTCCAGGCAGTAAGACTCCCGCCTAAAAATTCGGCTAAAGCAAAGAAGTTAGACGGGAGATACACTGCCCGTAAACGCCTGGTTGGTGAAGGCTAATAATCAGTGGGGATGAACAAAATTTCCCACTGATTAAAGTTTCACTTTATAATAAATAGTAACATTTCGTATACACACAAAACGTGATCGTGAAATGAAGAAAAAATTAGTGGAAAGGAGTGCCAGCATGTTTCATACAGAACGTTTACAAATTCGCAAATATACAATGGATGATTTACAGTTCTACGCTTCACTATGGGGGAACGAGAAGGTAATGCGTTATATTGGAAATGGGACGTTAAAAACATATATGCAGTGTAAAAAAAGTCTGGAGGAATGGGTGATTCCTAGCTATAAAAACGGTCTCGGTTTATTTGTATTGATTGAAAAGGAAACGGGAACAAGAATTGGTCATGCAGGGCTGATACAGCAGAAGATAGATGGAAAAGAGGAAATTGAAATTGGTTATTGGTTACTTCCTCAGTATTGGGGAAAAGGGTATGCAAAAGAAGCGGCGGCAGCATTTCGTAACTATGGTTTCCAAGCATTACGAATGAATAAATTAATTTCTCTTATTAATCCGAATCATCCGGCCTCAATATTTGTTGCTAGAAAAACTGGGCTCAGCTATGAGAAAACAACATCATTTCATGGAATCGATGTTCTAGTTTATTCTATTAAGCGTGTTGGATGAAAAAATTACTTTTTTAAAGGTAAATTACATTTTTTGAAGAATGGTATATGAAAATAAAGGGAGGGGTTACATGTACATTTATCATAATGGACTTATTATTCGTGAGGGAACGAGTAGTGTACCAGCATATGCAATTAAAGCTTTGTTTGAAGATGCCGGTTGGAGTAATGATAATATCCCTTCGTGGCAAATTGAAAAATTTACGATAGCATTCGAAAATTCAACATGGGCTTTCACAATTTGGGATGAGGAAGAGATGATTGCGATGGTTAGAGTCATTTCTGATGGAATTATGATTGCGAACATAGTAAATTTAGTTGTGAAGTGTGAATATAGAGGGAAGGGATTAGGTAAGAAGCTTGTAGCTCTTTGCTTGCAAAAACTTCCCCACGGTGATTGGTTTGCACATACATCAGCGAACAATTTTGATTTTTATAGAAGCTGTGGATTTGAAGTTAGAGAGCTATCGAGAAATGGAACATGTGCGTATTATGGATATCAAGTCGCGAAAAGAGATGGTCACCGATAAATGAAGGAAAAGAAAAAGTATAGCGAGGTAATTTTGAGACTTTTGATAATAGAGAATGGATTGAGGCTCTTTTTATGATAAAATAAAAGAAAATTCTGTTTATTATTAGGGGGATAAAAATGAGTATAAAAGTTGGGGATGTATTTAAATATGAAAGAAGATTTACTGAGGAAGAAGTTTTTGAATTTGCAAATATTACCGGTGATAAAGGTAGACACCATGTGGAATACGATGAAAACGGAAGATTAATGGTTCATGGTTTATTGACTGCTAGCATTGGGACGAAAGTGGGAGAAGAGTTACATTACATAGCAAGAGAATTAGTAAGTGAGTTTATTAGACCAGTTTTCACAGGAGATACGATCACTTGTGAACTAACGTTAACAAATGTTGAGCAAATGGAAGGTTATAAAAAAGTTTCAATCGAGTCAGTTTATCGCAATCAGGATGAAAAGACAGTACTAGTTGGGACAAGTTATGGAATTATAAGGGGATAAAAAAGAAGCCTGTTTAACAGGCTTCTTTTTTCAGGCTGTGGAGAAAGTCTTC
>NZ_JXIS01000118.1:0-3546 GCF_000836715.1 Bacillus sp. L_1B0_5
TTTGTCCATTATTTGCACCAGAACCTGGTGAGAAAAGTTTGCTATGGGAATTGGATGATCTTGATGGAAGGAATGGGGGAAGTAGAACCATAGTGGAATTAAATGCAAGGATGATTGATGATTTACAGCGTATAAAATCAATTTCTAGCCAAGGATATTACATTATTGAAAATGAACAATAAATAGAGGGATCTTTGAAGAGTGTTAATACAATTTGTATTTTATTAAAAAATGGAGGAATGCATTATGAATATAGTAACTATTGAATTTGGTCAAGGTACAGAAGCTTGGAGAGATATGCAAGAGGTTGCTAAAGTTTTACAAGAGAAAGGGTATTCTGTTGAACCTTATGAGGAAATTGGAACGGTGAAATTAGTTAAGAAAATCAATGATGAAATAGAGGATAAAACAAATTAAAGGGGAAATGAAAGATGAATAAATTTCAAACTATGAAAGATTTGAAAGAAGAACTTAGGGATAATGTTTTATCTTCATTTTTTATTTCACTCGGTACACTAATCAGTGTTATTTTTGGTCATTTAACTAAGAATCTGTTTGATACTAATCTATATGTGTGGGTATATATTATAACATGTTATGTTGTGCCGTTTATTTTCATGTTATTAGGAATTTGGCTAGTTGTAAGAACGAAACGAATCGTTAAGGAAATAAATAATTTACAATAAAAAAAGCACAGCAATATCTTGTTAAAGAAGAAAATATAAAGTAAAGACTCTATTAATAGTAGGGTCTTTTTTGTCGAAAAGTAATTGAAAAAAATAACAAAAAAGCCTTGTAGGTCTATTGCGTTCGTGGGATAATAGACTTGTAAGGATGAAAAATAACGAAAGGGGAAATGAAAATATGGAAGCAATTATTGAGCCACAAGAAGAAACAAAGCTTGCTGAAGTTGTGAATTTTTATCAAAGAAAAAAAGAAAAAGAAATAAATAAGCTAACTTCAGAGCAGAAATTTAAGCTTCTCGTAATGCAGGTCATGTGCAATATATCTGAAGAAGACCTAGAAGGGATTTTTGAAAGAGGATTGTCAGTAGACCAACTATTCACAGGAGTAGCAAATAGGTACTTTAAAAACGAAAAAGCCATCCGCCAGTAAAACGAATGACTAGAAGGGAATCTGATCCATTCCCTTCTCCTATTATAACATAATAAAGGAGAGCAAAAACATATGAACGAATTAGGAATTGCAAAGTTTAAAGCTAATGTACAGGTGGGAGATATAATTCGTGTTGGAACAACTGAAATCGGTTATAACGATGAAAAATTATCGTATCATGGGGAAGTTATTGCTATTCGAGATAAAGATTTTATTCTTCGTGAATCAGTTGTTGAATTTACCATTTCATATAAATCAGTGTATTGGCATTGTGCCGAATGAAAATACGAATGATTTTTGATTCCTGAACTTGATATTGTTCGGTTTTATAAAGAAATCGCTCCTTGCTGCAGCAAGATTACCTGGAGAAAAACCAATAAAAATACGAATATTACCATTGAAAGGTGGAATATAAAATGAAAATCTCCACATCTGATTGGCTTGCTCTTACAAAAGAAACAAAAATCAAATTAATTCGTCTAGCAATTTTAGAAACAAAGCACCCTTCACTTAGAAAGTTTCTAAATAAAGGGGCGTAATATGCTTATATGCAGAGGGGATATTAAATATTCCCTTTGTTTGATTCTATATAATAAAGGAGAATTTACTATGAATGAGATTGAAAACTACATGACACCATCTGAAGCAGCATATAAATGGGGAGTTAAAAGAGATACTCTAAAGAATAAATATAGTCCGTCTATGCTAAATGAAAAACAGCAAGAAGAGTTGCAACAAATGATTGATGAAGGATTAATTAAGTTCTTTTTACCACCAAATGGGGTAAGAAAAGAATGGATTATTTCCAGAGATGCTATGTTTATATGGTTTGGAGAACCGCGAATTTCTAAAGAATGAAACTTTATTTTTAGATTTGGATAAAAAGGTTTTCCCTTGCCTTTTGGGATAGAGGTTGGCTCGTCGTGTGGGGACGAGGCCCCACGGTTTGAAACGTCTGGTGACGACGGATGAAAAACTAAATAAGAGGACGAAAGGTTAGCGGTTTGGCTCGTATACTGGAAAGATCAAGCCGATAGAGAAAACACTTGCTTTTGGGTATGTCGGCTTGGCGACGCCATTTCACGAGCCAAAAAAAGTTGGGCAAGGATTATTTTTACTGCAGTAACGGAGTGAAGCAGTAAAAACAAAAGGTGGAGATTTTCTGAAGCATAGCGAAAGAAAATACGACCTGTTCCTTGCGGAACTTTTAGCATTTAAGGGGAAATGTTATTTTGTTTATATTTTTAATATTTAAAAACGTAAGAATTATATTTATGCAGAAGTTTCTTTATTCAGCCCACATAAAGTCCAGTTATGGTAAAATATAGAGGACATATGTATAATGAGATTCCAATTCTATTGATGAATTGGAATCATTTTTTACATTTAACTGTTCGAGGAGAGTAATCGCGTACACGAATTGATCTAGTTCTTGGCTAGATGCAAGAACAATGGGGTCCGTATATCCGTATGCTTTTACCAACTGTCGCAGTTGTTTCTTTTTTTCTTCAATTTGTTTTTGTAAGTGGGTAACATCAGATGTAGACATGGGAAACCTCGCTATTTCTACAGATTGATATCAACTTTTTATAGTATATGCAGTTTTTAAAAAATGAAAACGGTCACATAAGATGTGAGATAGTCTATGTGTACAAAAGGAGGACATTTCTATGAAAGCAACAGGTATTGTACGGAAAATGGATAATTTAGGACGAATTGTGATACCAAAAGAAACAAGACGAATTTTACAAGTAGATTCAGGAGACGCTCTAGAAATTTTTGTAGAAAAGAATGCGATTATTCTACAGAAATATCAATCGTATGGTACTTGTCCGATTACAGGAGAAATTTCTCCCCAAAATATCAAACTAGCTGATGGAAAACTGACGTTGAGCCCAGAAGGGGCGAAACAACTTATGGAAGAATTAGAACAATACAAAGTAACGGTATGAGCAGAATAGGAGGCGAACTCGTTGGAAGTGAAATTACAAGCATTCCAAAAGGATAAAGGCAAGAACATGCTATCTTTGCAGGAACAATTGTTGCAAGAGGCGTTTCAAAAGAGGAAGGATATCACTTTAATTCTGTTAAAAGGATTGCATGTAAAAGGAATAATAAGAGGATTTGATACTTATTCTGTTTTAATAGAAGTTGAAGGTAAGCAACAGCTTGTATATAAACATGCGATCTCCACGATTCGCTTCTAAAATAAAACAGTAGCATGATTCCTACTGGATTCATGCCACTGTTAAAGAAATATTATTTAGCGTTTACAGCTTCTTTTAATGCTTTTCCTGCTTTAAAGGCAGGTGTTTTTCCCGCAGGAATAGTAAGCGCCTCACCAGTATGTGGATTGCGTCCTTCACGTGCAGCACGTTCTCTAACTTCGAATGTACCGAAGCCAAGTAGCTGAACATGTTCTCCAGTTTG
>NZ_JXIS01000119.1:0-816 GCF_000836715.1 Bacillus sp. L_1B0_5
GAAAACGGTCACATAAGATGTGAGATAGTCTATGTGTACAAAAGGAGGGCATTTCTATGAAAGCAACAGGTATTGTACGAAAAATGGATGAGCTTGGTCGAGTTGTGATACCGAAGGAAACGAGGCGCACACTCAACATTCACGAAAAAGAACCATTAGAAATATTTATAGAAGGTGAAACGATTATTCTACAGAAATATCAATCGTATGGTACTTGTCCCATAACAGGAGAAATTTCTTCCCAGAATATCAAACTAGCGGATGGAAAGTTGACGTTGAGCCCAGAAGGGGCGAAACAGCTTCTGGAGGAATTAGAACAGTATCTCGAAAGAGCTTGAGAATAAGGGGGGAATCAAATGTTGGAAAGAAAACCACATGCACTTCAAAAGGAAAGACCAAAAGCTATGGTATCGCTTCAAGAACGGTTATTACAAGAAGCGATGCAAGAGAAAAAGAATGTGACGCTAATTTTATTGAAAGGTCTTCATATTAAAGGAACAATACAAGGATATGATGTATATTCGATTTTGATAGAGGCGGAAGGAAAGCAACAGTTTGTATATAAACATGCGATCTCTACAATTCGATTCTAAAATAAAACAGTAGCATGATTCCTACTGGATTTATGCTACTGTTAAAGAAATATTATTTAGCGTTTACAGCTTCTTTTAATGCTTTCGCCGCTTTAAAGGCAGGTGTTTTTCTCGCAGGAATGGTAAGAGCGTCCCCAGTCTGTGGGTTGCGTCCTTCACGGGCAGCACGTTCTCTAACTTCGAATGTACCGAAGCTAAGTAGCTGAACATGTTCTCCAGTTTG